>DVKE01000053.1 GCA_018716225.1 Candidatus Onthousia faecigallinarum
TAAGAAAAAAAGCATTAAGAATTATAAAATCAATTTCTAATTATCCAATATTATTTATTTATTATTCATAGAAGAAAAGATTTTATCTTACTTCCCATAATAGAGGTTATGTTAACTAATGTAGAAACGAAAACTAAATTTATTTTCCTATTAACATATAACATTATGAATTATTCAATCAATCAATTAAATGAACAACTTAAAATTTAAAGTTTTTGTTTTATTCTTTTTGTCATGATATCAAATCGTATTGGTATCACTTTTGTTTTGACCGCTTTTAAACGCAATTTCCTTATATATAAAAAAACAAAAAATAATAATTGATATTCCATAAGAATCTGTAAAAGTCTTCAAACTAGAAGCTAAATAATGTTTAAAACAAAAATCATAAAAAGCACCTCTATCTAAAAATTAGCATAATAACAAAAGAAAAAATAGAGGTGTTTGATATGAACCCCGTTTCTTGGACAAAATAGAAACGAGGTTTTTATATGTCAAAATTGAGCTATGAAGATAAAATTAATATATATAGAGAAAGAAAAGAAGGAATATCAGTAAAAAGTTTATCGAGAAAATATCATATACGCGAAAATATAATCGATTATATGGTAAGTTTAATAGATAAACATGGAATAGATATTTTAAGAACTTCAAAAAATAAAGAACATCCAAAATATGAAAAAGAAGAAGCAATCAATCGAGTATTAATAAATGGTGAAGCAGTTTGGGCAGTAGCTATTGATATGGGATTATTAAGTTATGGAATGTTACAAAATTGGATTAAAAAATATAAGGAAAACGGTTATAATATAATTGAACGAAAGCGGGGGCGTCCAACTATGCCAAAAGTAAGGAAGAATCGACAACAGAAGAAAAAGTAAGCGTTGTCAGTGAACTACGGCTAACCTATCCATTAAAGATTCTTCTACAAATATCTGGTCTAGCAAAATCAGTATATTATTATACTTTATCTAAAACAGATAAAAAGGACTGTCTCCTGTAAATTACAGGTTACAATCCTCTAATTAGAAACTATTTATAAACTGTCCAACTTTTGGGGTTCAGTTCAGTCTCCCCTATTCTTTTCTTGGTTTACACGATTTTACACATCTTATGTGCTTTATTCCTTTACTTTCACTTTCTCTAATTTATATGGAGCAGAATATACTTTTTCCTTATAATCAGATAATTTAAAATAAGGATATTCATCTTTTATAGCTAATATATTATCGACTAGTTCACTTTCTTGAAGACCTTGTTTTCCTTTTTCGTTAGTTACAACCTTATAAGCTTTATATTGGTATTTAACATCACGAACAATTCCTGTTAAGATGCCGTTATTATAGTTTCCCTGGTTTTGTCAAATTACACTTTTCTTGATTGAATTTCCGCAATTTTTTCTAATACTTCTTTCGCATTTTCTTCATTAATTTCTGAATAGCCAAGTTCTCTTAATGCTTGGATTTTAGCGGTATTTAGTTCCTGTGTTCTTGTTAATTTTTCTTCATTCTTTAACTCAATGTCTTGTACAAAACGTTTATGCGTTTCGGCAATTTTGCTTTTCGAAGCTCCACCGGTATGATAAAGTGTCATAGCCGAGAATAAAATGCTTTCAAAAACAAATTGTTTATCTTTATCAAAAGCAAACTCTAAAGGTGGTGTAAAGCCCATTGATTTTGACATATAAGCCAAGATGTAACGTAATTCTTCTGTTGTTTCCATCGATTGAAGATAATGGTATAAATAAAGATAAGTGGTGTAAGCTTGTTTGGTTTTATCTTCTGATAATTTTTCTTTTAACAAATTAATAATATCGGAAAGAAGCTCTTGCTCCTTTTTATTAAAACCTTTTAAATCCGCTAACACCTCACGATTGGAAGAATCTTTCACGCCATCGTTTAAACGATTTTCTACTTCAATGATATAATCACCATCAATGGTAATATTGTTAATATCATCTTCATTTTCTATATTAAGTAAACTTAGCAATTTCACTTCCTTTTCTTTGGGCCAAAGGGAAAGTGAATCCATTGCTAGATAATTATATAACATCTGTCTAGAAACGCCCAAGTATTTTGCTAACCTTACTTTTGAAATTCCTAATTCTAATAATAAGTTATTTAAATTTGTCATGTCTTTTACTACCCTCCTACTATCATTTTAAAAGACTTTACGTAAATAGTCAAGAAAATTCGACGTAAAAGGATTGACAAATTTATAACAAATACCACAACTTTTTGTCATCTTTTTGAACTTCTTTGATGATCCCTCCGCCAAGGCAATATTCACCGTCATAAAAGACACAAGCTTGTCCCGGAGTTACGGCTTTGATAGGATCATAATGCACTAATATTTCCCCATTTTCAAGATAAGTAAGAGAAATGGGATAATCTTTGGCCCGATAACGAAATTTAGCAGTGCAGGAAGTAGGTCTCTCCTCACAATTAAAATTAACCTCTTCTAATAGACAACTTGTAGAATAAAGAAATGGATTATCCTCCCCTTCTGCTACATATAAAATATTCTTTTTTAAATCTTTCCCTACTACAAATAACTTATCTTCCGTTCCCCCTATATTTAATCCTTTTCTCTGACCAATGGTATAATACATTAGACCTATATGTTTTCCTAAAACTTCCTTTGTTTCAATGTTTACAATATCCCCACTTTGATTAGGTAAATAATTTTTAAGAAAATTTTTAAAATTACGTTCTCCAATAAAACAAATTCCAGTAGAATCTTTTTTATGAGCTGTAACAAGACCATGCTCTTCGGCGATTTTACGCACTTCATCCTTACTTTCTATATCTCCAAGAGGAAAAAGAACATTTTCTAACTGCTCTTTTGAAAGTTGCGATAGAAAATAGGTTTGATCCTTATTATGATCATGACTCCGCATCAATCTTCCATCTTTTATTTTGGCATAATGGCCAGTTGCAATATAATCGGCTTCTAACCGCTTGGCTTCTTTCACAAAGCAGTCAAACTTGATATATTTATTACACATAATATCTGGATTAGGAGTACGACCTTTCTTTAATTCATCTAAAAAATAAGTAAAAACATCATCCCAATATTCTTTAATAAAATCAATCCGATGAAGAGGAATTCCTAACTTTTCACAAACCGCTTTCGCATCATTATAATCTTGTTCTTGAGGACAAATATTATTCCCTAAAGTAGGATTTCCTAAAATATCATTATTAATCGAGCTATCCCAATTACGCATGAATAAACCAATCACTTCATAACCTTGTTTTTGTAAAAGAATGGCCGCAACCGAAGAATCTACTCCCCCACTCATTCCAATTACTACTTTTTTCATGTTTCAATCACCGTCTATATTATAGCAAAAAGAGCTCCTAAAGTCTAGGTGCTCTCCTACCCTTCTCTTTACTAATTCCTTTTTAAGAAAGCGTTAAACGAAGAAAAATGGGACTTAAAAACACTTCAAGAAAGCTGCAAATAACAACCGCAACAAGACTGATTAGTAGGACTTGACTATAACGTTTCATCGCCTGCTTTAAGGGAACCTCTCGTTTTAAAAATAAATAAGAAAATAATTTTTTAGAAAACGATACTGCATAAAAAGAGAGAAACAAAGCGATAAATAAGAAAAGCCATTGCTGAGGAAAGCTATAAGCCAATGCCCTTAAAATACCTTGCGCATGATAAGTATAAAGAATAGAAGAAATAGAAAAGCCAAAAAGAAAAGTTTGAAATACTAGAAAAAGAATAATAAGAGGCATTCCAATAATAGAAATACCAAAAAACCAAAGACATAATACAAAAAATACATTACCAACTAAGCTATTCGCTAACCCATTTAAATAATGAAGATCATTTTTCTTAATACTCGTAAAAAAATGATTTAAACTCTCCGCTACCAAAGTATGATCGCTTTTGGATAAAACAAGAGCATAAACAATGCCTACAAGGAAACCAATACCCATACAAATAAGAAGAATCATATAAAGCCTTTTCTGTTCTACAAAAGTATTTTTTACTTTATCTTTTACTTTATCTTTTAGTTCGTTCATTTCTTTTCACCTAGTAAACTATATTCTAAAACAAAAAGATTGTTTCTTTTTTTCATTTTACAAAATAGGACTTTTTTCCCAAATAAGAAAGTTCTTAAAACTTTTAAAATTTGTTTTCTTCCTCTTAAAAATGTTTTATAATAAATACGAGGTGAGAAGATGAATCAAAAGATGGTAAAAATTGTTTCTATTATTCTTATTGCCGCACTTTTAATTAGTGCTTTGAGTGTAATTGTGTATTATGTTATTTAAAAATAAGTAGCTAAAAAACTACTTATTTTTCTATATACCCTTCAATTTCAGGCTCTATTTCACGAAGAAAAGGGTGATTGCTATTATATTTTAAAATGATATCATCTAATCTTTTTTTATCGTTTGCAAAATATAAAAGCAATAATCCGGCAATACGATTAGCAGTATACTGGTTTAATTCCATAATATCTTTCGCTTCGATATGGTATTTTTGAATCAGATCATTAATTGGACCATTTCGATAAATATAATTGATAAAAGAACGACTAATCATATCAACATTATTATCTTTTTTTAAAATTTTTACTCTTTTCCAGACTTTCATAAAATCATCCCTTACAAGCTCATTATTATATCATACTCTTTTTTAGATTGGTAGATATTAACTCTATTTTTTTTTGGCTTTTGTTCATACTATTACTGTAGCTTCTTAAGGAGTTGATCAAAATGAATTTTTTTAAAAAATGGAAAAAGCTACAAATTCTTCTTCTCTTTGCCTTATTTATTCTTCCCGCAAATGTCTTTGCTTATTCGAAATATATCATACCAGGAGGCGAAACGATAGGAATTGAAGTGAATTCTAATGGCGTTTATGTTGTTGGTTTTTATGATGTAAATGGAGAGAACATTGGAAAAGATGCTGGTTTTAAAGTGGGAGATAAGATCATAGCAATTAATAATGAGAAAATTACTTCGATTTCTTCTATGATCGATAAAATCAATCAAGAAGCAGGTTCTACCACGTTAGAAGTAACGGTAGAACGAGAAGATAAGACTTCAGATTTAGCGCTTAAAATGAAGTGTGATAGTGAAAACGTATGTAAAACAGGACTTTATGTAAAAGATGAAATTACAGGGATTGGGACTCTAACTTATATTGATCCGAATACGAAGATCTTTGGAGCCTTAGGACATGAAATTATGGAAAAAACAACAGGAGAAAAATTTGAAATAAAAGACGGTAAAATTTTTAAAGCAGATGTTACGAATACCACTAGAAGTAGTAATGGCTCCCCTGGTGAAAAAAATGCGACTTATGATAAAAACGTAGTGTTTGGTAAAATTACAGCCAATGAAGAAGTGGGAATCTTTGGAAAATATCAAGATACCTTCGCTAGCACAAACACTTTAGAAGTAGCCGAAGAAAAAGAAGTAACTACTGGAGAAGCCACAATTCGAACCGTTTTAAAAGATAACGAAGTAAAAGAATATGCAATTAATATTATTCGGATTGATAAAAATAGTGATACCAAGAATATTCTATTTGAAATTACCGATCAAACCCTATTGCAAGAAACCGGTGGCGTGATTCAAGGAATGAGTGGTTCCCCTATTATTCAAAATAATAAAATTATCGGTGCGGTTACTCATGTCATTGTGAATGATACCAAAAAAGGATATGGAATCTTTATTACAACAATGTTAGAAGAAGGAGATAAAAGCATTTAGTCATGCAAAAAGAGATGATCACGATCAATTCATCTCTTTTCTTTTTTCATGCTCTTGCAACTTAGTAAAAAGCGTAGCTCCTAATTTCACTAACTTTTTTTCTTTCTTAGATAATTGCTGTAAATCTTTTTGTTGTTCTAATACATCCAAACTAATAGCTAATCGTTTTACTGGATCTTCGATCGCATCAAATTCTTTTTGATAATCAACATAAAGTTTTTGTTCAAAAATCATGCCATCGACAACCAATAAGCGATCCTTTAGTGGAAAGTCTGGTTTCATATAATTATAAGCGGTAATCACTAAATAGATATCCGCACAAAAACTTGGAATATCAAAATAATCTTCTTCCGTATTTTTCGCTTTATATCTTTCAAAGATAGTGTCCGTTTCTTCTTTTATAGCAACAATATCCATACTGTTTTTTACTTTTGCAATCGTATCAAACAATTCAAATTTTAAATCTTCTAATTCCATATCTATTTCCCCTTTAAAATTGCACTTATTATATCAAACTTCGCTGTTTTTGTCAATTTTAACAATGGAAATACTCCCTATTATTAAGACTCTTGTTCTGCTTGAAATTCGCTGACACTACCATCATCTTTGACAATACAAGTAAGTGCTTTTTCGGCTTCTTTTAAATCCGTATCACATTCTTGTACAAGCTTTGTTGCTTTGGTAAAACAATCAATGGCTTTATCCAAGTCAACATCTCCATTTTCTAATTGCTTGACTAATCCTTCTAATTCATCTAATTTTTCTTCGAATTTTTTTTCTTTCTTTTCCATCCTTTTTTCCTCCTACTGGACAATAGCTTCTTTGCTACCATCTTTCATTTGAATAGTAATCAAATCATCTTTGTTTAAATCTTTAATACTAGTAATTGCTTTCTCTTCTTTCTTTAAAATACTATAACCTCTTTCTAAGGTTTTTAAGGGAGACAAAGCATCTAATTTTCCTAATAAATAAGTATATTTCTGCTTTTTCTTATTTAATATTAAACTAGGATCTTCAAAAAGAGGTCTCCTTTTTAGAATATTTAATTGATTTTTTTTCTTTTCAATTATATTTCGATAATCACGAATTAATTGATCCGTTAAATAATCTAGTTTTTGTATTTTAGCAGCATACAAATCAAGAGGATTTTTCAAAATATAATGTTCTTTGAATTGTGCTAGTTTTTTCTTTTTTCGTTCTAATATTGCTTCCATAGCCTTTTTTAAACGAATGGTTAATTGCTTTAAATAATTGATCACATCACTTTTATTTGGAACCGCAATTTCAGCAGCGCCGGTTGGAGTTGGAGCTCTTAAATCGGAAACAAAATCGGCTATGGTAAAATCAATTTCGTGTCCAACGGCACTAATGGTAGGGATGGGACAATCATAAATAGCACGCGCCACCATCTCTTCGTTAAAAGCCCAGAGATCTTCGATACTTCCTCCTCCCCTACCAATAATCAAAACATCTAAATCATAATTTTCCGCTCTTTTTATTTGCCGAACAATATCTTCTTTGGCTTGCTCACCTTGTACCAAACAAGGGAAAAGGTAGATCTCGGTTAAAGGGAAACGCCTTTGAATGGTGGAAATAATATCCCTGATGGCTGCACCGGTAGGAGCAGTTACTACCCCTACTCTTTTCGGAATGCGAGGGATTCTTTTTTTATGTTCCGTAGCAAACAAACCTTCCTGCATTAATTTCTTTTTCAACTGTTCAAAGGCTACATAAAGGTTCCCTACTCCATCTTCTTGCATTTCACTTACATAAATTTGATAGCCTCCTGTCGCTTCATAAACAGAGATTCTACCCGTTACTAAAACTTTCATTCCATCCTCAGGCATAAATTTTACATTTCTAGCACTAGAAGCAAACATTACCGCATTAATTCTACTATTTTCATCTTTGATTGTAAAATAAAAATGTCCTCTAGTATGAGCTTTAAAATTAGAAATCTCGCCCTTTAAATAAACTTCTTGCAGATTTGTATCATTATCAATGCGATATTTTATATACTTTGTTAATTGTGTTACCGTAATATAATCGCGATTCATTCTTGTCACCTACTTATTTTTCTTCTTCATGATAAATACTATCTAAAACCCCATTAATCATTTTGGTTACTGCTTCTTCACTATATTTTTTTGATAATTCTACCGCTTCATTGATCGCCACAATACTAGGTGTTTCGGTATACATTAATTCATAAATCCCTATCCTTAATATTGCTTGATCGACTTTATTCAAACGTTCAATCGTCCAATTCTTTAAATATTTATTCGCTAACTGATCAAGCTCTTTTTGATGATCCAAAACACCGGATACCAATTCATCCACAAAATCATTTTGGATCTCACATTCTTCTTTGATAACTTCTTTGATATCATAATCCACTTTCGCTTGGGTTAAGATATCAATTTTATATAAACTTTTTACGGCAGCCTCTCTCGCTTCACTTCTGTTTTTCATGTTTTCATCACCAAAAAGATTATATCATAAAGAAAAAATAATTGGTAGAGTCCTAACAATTATTTTTCTATTCATACATAATATCAATATCAACGGCGGAAGAAATACCATCGACTTTCCCATTGTTACACAATTGCCAAACTTGATAAGCTCCTTCATAATCTGTTTCATCCGTATAGTGTGCTAACCAAACTTCATAAGAAGTAGGATACCAGATGCTTTCTAAATAAGTTTTACTACTATATAACATTCCTTGATAACCTTCTTTTTCCATTTTCTTTAAAAAGGTATTAGCTACTTCCGTTAAATGATAAAAACTAAGATGAAATTCTTGAAAGGCACCCCAACTTTCCCAATCAAAGGCAACAGGTAAAGTAATGTCATAATCTTTGATTTGTTTTAATACCCATTTTGCATCTTTTTCGGCTTGTTTGGTACTATTCGCATAAGAATAGAAATAGATACCAACTGGAATATCTTGAGCTAAAAAACCTTCTATATTCTGTTTAAATTTTTTATCTAGGATATAATCTCCTTTGATTCCATTGCTCGTTCCTACCCGGATAAAAGCAAACTCGACCCCTGCCTCTTTTACTTTTGCAAAATCAATATCACCTTGCCAATGTGATACATCAATCCCTATTTTCGTATTTTCTTTTTTATAACGAGCAACTGCATCTTGAAAATCAGTATATTGTACCTCTCCATTTTCTTCTTGATTCTCCTTAGAAAGTGCTGTAGGCTCATAAACCGAAAGGGTAAAATCTTGATTTGCTTGATTTCCACTACTATCTTCTGCCATATAAGTCAAAGAATAATTCCCTGCGGTATTCACATCATATTCCCCTTCGATTTTGCAAGTTGGGTCATCATCGTAATTATCGCCACAAAAGATCTCTTCCTCAATATTTCCTTCATAATAGACCGGAACCGAATACTTTCGTCCTAAACGAATGGTTGGGGGTGTATTATCCATGATTTGAATGGTAAAAGTATAAGGAACTTTAATCTTTTCTTCGTTAATAAATTGAAAAGAAACTTCTTTGGAACCAACTTTACTCGTATCTATTTTTTCATCTTTTACCAATGTACCATTGATCTCTTCAATAAAATCAGATACCTTTACCTCGCTATAAACTTCTGCCTCTAAAGCATCTTTTAAAGTGACTTTTATAATGGCATGATCCACCCGCCATTTTTGATAAAAACAAAAGAGAAAAATAACTAGTACAACGGCCAATAACCCCAAGCATAAAATTTTTTTCTTCGACATAATTCCTCCCTTATTTTGGTTCTTCTTTTATTTTTTCTTTTAATTGATAAATAAAGTTTAATGCCTCAATGGGCGTCATCTCTAAAACATTACAATCCCGAATTTCTTTTTCTATTTCATTTTCTTTTTCGGCTTGTTTTTCTTCTTCCAAGGCAAAAAGAGACGTTTGGGTAAAGGTTGGTTTCTTTTCTTTTTGATTTTCATAGACATTTAAAATTTCTTTCGCTCGTTCAATTAAACTTTTTGGTAAATGAGCAAGACTTGCCACATTAATACCATAACTTTTATCGACCGCTCCTCTTTTTACTTTATGAAGAAAGGTAAGATTTCCCTCTTCTTCGATCGCTGAGACATGGACATTGCGTAAATGCGGAAGACTTAAAGCTAAAGAAGTCAATTCATGATAATGCGTTGAAAATAAGGTTTTCGCTCCAATTTTATCATGAATATATTCTAAAATTGCTTGCGCTAAACTCATTCCATCATAAGTAGCCGTTCCCCTACCTAATTCATCAAAAAGAATTAAACTGTTTTTGGTCGCTTCACTAATCGCATAATTGGCCTCTTTCATCTCCACCATAAAAGTAGACTCTCCACTTACCAAATCATCACTCGCCCCGATTCGAGTAAAAATCTTATCAAAAATTGGTAAGTCTGCACTCTTACAAGGCACAAAACAACCGATTTGAGCCATAATAATGATAATCGCAAGCTGGCGCATATAAGTAGACTTTCCTGCCATATTAGGCCCTGTAATTAACAAAATAGAAGTATCCGGATCCATAATAATATCATTCGCCACATATTTTTGATTTTGTAAAGACATCACTTGCTCTATCACCGGATGCCTACTATCGATTAGTTTTAACGCATGCTTCTTATTAAAGGTTGGTTTTACATAGTGATAGAGATCTGCCACAGTAGAAAATGATTGCAACATATCTACTTCTGCAATTAAATTAGAACACTTTTGTAATTTACCAATATAACGCTTAGTCACTTCTCGTACTTGCATAAAGAGTTGATACTCTAACTCAATCATCTTCTCTTCTGCCCCTAGAATAATATTTTCTTTTTCTTTTAATTCTTTTGTAATAAATCTTTCACAATTGGTTAGAGTCTGTTTCCGATCATAACCATATTCTTCTTTAATTAGATTACATTGTCCCTTACTAACTTCAATATAGTAGCCAAACACTTTATTAAAACCAACTTTTAAATTCTTAATCCCCGTTCTTTCTTTCTCTTTTTGTTCTAACTCCAATAAAAAGTCTTTGGAACCACTACTTAATTTTCTTAACTCATCTAACTCTTCACTATAACCATCCTGAATAAGTCCTCCTTCTTTTAAACTAACAGGAGCATCTGGATTAATACTTTTTTCTAATAAGTCATAGAGCTCAGGAAAAGTATCGATAGTTTGATCATAATGAAGAGAAGATAATATCTCTTTTATCTTAGGAAGGGCTTTTAAACTGTTTTTTAATTGAAGCATATCTCTAGCATTTAAATTACCATAACAAATTCGCGAAGAAAGTCGTTCTAAGTCATAAACCTCATCCAAAGCATTTTTTAAATCTTCCCGTAAAATAAATTCCACCTGCAAGGTCTCTACAAAATGATACCTTCTTTCTATCTTATTCTGATCCGTTAAAGGAGATTCAATATTTTGTTTTAAAAGACGACTTCCCATCGCTGTTTTATTTTTATCGAGCAGCCAGAAAAGACTATACGTACGCTCTCTTAAACGAAGGGTTTCTACCAATTCCAAATTGCGTTTTGTATGATTATCAAGCAACAAATGATCTTTTGATTTTTCTACTACCGCTTCCTGTAAATGTGAAAGATCTCCTTTTTTGGTAGTAAGAAGATAAGACAATAAATGTTTAATCCCCGTCATAAGACGAACATCTTTCAGTTTTTTATAAATGTATTGATAATCTTTTCCCTCATACAAATCATCATAAATGGATACCGAAAGATGATAATTTGTTCTTAAAATATTGACTAACTCCCGATCAGTTTTACTGTTTACAATCATTTCCATAAAATTATGACGACAGACCTCACGAATCGTTTTTTCTTGTTCTTCCTCTAAAAGAGTAACAAAAATCTCCCCCGTTGAAATATCGGCATAAGTTAAAACATAGCAATAATCAAAATTATATAAAGACGCAATAAAGTTATTGCTCTTAGCATCAATCGAACTATCAAGACGAGTCCCTTTGGTAACCACTTGAATGACTTCCCGCTTTACCATATCTTTGGTTGTCTTAGGATCCTCCATCTGTTCCACAATAGCGACTTTATAGCCTTTATCTACCAATTTATCCAGATAGGTCTCATAAGCTTTATAAGGAATTCCACACATCGGGACCCTTTCCTCTAGCCCTGCTTGTTTCCCGGTTAAGGTTAATTCCAATTCCCTTGACGCCGTAATTGCATCTTCAAAAAACATTTCATAAAAATCACCAAGTCGAAAAAAGATGATACTATCTTCATACTCATCTTTAATTTCCATATATTGAGCCATCATAGGACTAAGTTTACTTCTATCTACTTCACTACGTTTCATATCTGATCCTTCCTTGCAAGTTCTATTACTATTATAACGAATTTTTAAAAAGAGGACAAGAAAAGATCGGTGATTAAAAAGAATTCAACCGATCTAAAAATCAAAAACTAGTTGGCAAGAGCTATTTGAAAGGGATTTTCTTTCGTTCCCTCGCCAGAAGTTATTACTACATTCGATTTTAAATTAAGAGCAGGTTTCATTGCCAGCTTAAGCGAAATATCCGACCCTGGCGAAACACCATAATTAAAAATAGCACGCACAAGAGTTGAATCCTTAGGGGTTAAAGTCCAATAGATCTTATTTTCCTCCATAACTGGATCTTGTCCTGCCATTAATTCACCTAATCTTAATAATCCAACTTTAGTGGTAGTAGTATTTGAAGTTATGGTATTATCTATTGTATATTTTGCTAATTTATAACTATCCTCTTCAGCTACAGTGCCTAAATACCAAATTGTATTTTCTTCTATCATATTATTATAAACATTTCCTACATAATTTGTTAAATATTCATTATTAAGAAAATTCCCGATGGTATTTGAGCTTGAAAATATATTGTTATCACCAAAAGCACTAGTTCTAAATGTCCCAGAATCTTTAAGAGGTTCGGCACTCGTTATTTTCGTTAAGCCGTTTGTCTCATGACTGACAATGCGATATAAATTATTTTCTCCTATTCCAAAAGTAATATACTCTCCGCTATATCTTGTATTTAATAAAGTACCGGATAAATTGGTATCATAATCCCCACTTAAACGATAAGGATTATTTTCCGTTCCATCTCCCCCAGCTATCTTAACCGTTGATTTCAAATTAATCATTGGCCTTACTCCATTCGGATTGGTAGGACTATCAGAGGCTATAACCCCAAAATTAAGTGTCCGTATGCGAGAGGAAGAAAATGGCGTTACGGTCCAGCTAAAGAGCCCGTTATTTAAATACCCATTACTAAAAGTGCTTCCACTATAACTCATGGTATATTCGTAAGCGTTTATAAGGCCTACCGGATCTTCGACCATTGTAGTTTGTGCTGGTTTTGTATTGGCTGTAGTTTGAGTAGCATTCCAAATACTGTCAGTTTTAATAAATTCCTCATAATTTCTTAAATTTCCTAAAAAACCATCGACACTTGTATCGTTTAACCATTCTTCCATATAACTACCTGAAAAAGAAACATTGTTGCTCGGATTATAATTAATAGTAGATATATTCGACTGGGTTATTAATTTTACACTATTATCTTTTGGATCAATCGATACGGCTCTCCATAATTTACCACTATACCAAATATAATTATTCGGATTTTCTCCTGTTATAAAAGTCTGATCGGGATCTGTTGTATTAATTGAGCCATTTTGTCCTACCCCGGCAAGCAATACATCGGCTACAGTAGGTAAATCCCCGGCTAACCCATAAACATTAATACGAACAGAAAAGGTTAATCCTCCTCCATCTCCTTGCGGGTTATAGTTTTCATCCACATACATTCTTAAGCGATAATTATTATTTTCACTTGAATTCATACTTCCTTTGTATAAACTCATCTCTCCAGCGGGTCTTCCCGTATAAGTATTTTCTTCACTCTCTTCATGATACGTTTCTGGTGTCATTAAGGGTTCTTCTTCACTACCATTTAATTTTGTTAAATATAATTTGATATTACTACCATCAATGGTTGATTCTCCTACTTCTTTGGCACTAATTTCATAGTTAATATTTACATTTCCAACAATGGTACTTGAAATATTAAAATCAAAATACTCCCCAGCTTTTAATTGAACGGTACCTGTCTAGTAGGTAGAGCCCCATCAATTTGAATAATATTATCGGTTTCGGTATAAGTCATCACGATTTGACCAGTTGTAATCGTATTTACTTTTTCTCCTCTTTTACTATAAGAAAAAGCCGCATAACTGACTCCTACAACGGTTACAACTAGTAGTAAGATTAATCCGACTAGTACAATCTTTTCTTTCTTTTTCATACTGCCTCCTATTTTATTCTTAGATCTTTTCTTTTGATTTCTTACGATAGATAACAAAAGCACCTGTTCCTAACACGACAATCAAACCAATCGTTACTCCAATCGTAATCATACTTCTTGTTTCCGGATTCTTAAAACTATTCTCCTGATTATTCTCAACACTACCACTTTCTTCCGGTTCTTCTACTTGCTCTGCTACTTGCAATGTATAAGGGTTATCTAAAGTACCATCACCAATCAAAGTCATGCCATCTGTTTTGATATTGATGACTGGTCTTAGACCGGAAGCTTCCGCTAAAATAAGAACAGAAACTTCCCCACCAATTCTCCAATTACTACTACTACCATATTCATTACTATCGCTTGGCGTCATCGTCAAATAAAGGGTTCCATATTGACCTGGATTTAAGTAACTGTTTCCATCTACCAAATAAGATTCTCCCGCATAAGCTAGTTCATCGGCAGTAATTAAGCCAGCTTTTAGCCGATAACTTCCTCCATAACTTTCACTTGTACTTGGACATGCAAAGGTTGGAGCATTATCTTTGGCAAAATCAGAACTTGCTTGTACTAATCTATCAACACTTGAAAAAGAATTTACCCCAAATGTTTCATTATAATGATAACCACTACTATCACTACAGAATCTTCCTAAGATGACCATACTATCATAAGCACTATTCTTTCCTAAGGTATTGTTATACCAAGTATCGATTTCTCTTTTTACAAATGAATCCGTTCCATTATCATAGGTATAACCTGTATATTTTGGATCATCATAATTTAAATTATAGGGAGTAGCACCTATCACTCCTGATATTTCTTCTTCATTAAATGATGTCGGGCCAACAACAATAGAAAGCTTCATACCTGGACCAGTATACATTAATCTTAAACTTCCATCTCCATTGACTCTGATAATTTTCCAGTACATCTTATCTCCAGCCGATGCTAACTTTACGGCAGAACAATCACTATTTCTTGCTTCCTCACAACTTTCTTGGCTTTGATAATATCGAGCTTTTTTCCTCTGATATACATAATAATCTTCATCGTATGCTCCAAACTGTAGGTTATTATTCTTCACATTTCCTCGATAATAATAAGTGGTTCCATCTTCATCAACATTAGAATACAATCTTTCTGTTATATAGTTTGGATTATTTAATGCTTCCATATCATTATTTGTATAGTTCCCATTACTGGCATAATTAAACATATGCGGGATCTCTTGTTTTAACTCATTATCACTTAAGATCTTATTTAAGACAAGATTCGTATTTCCTTCTTGATACGTTTTCCTGTTAATACTTA
>DVKE01000054.1 GCA_018716225.1 Candidatus Onthousia faecigallinarum
GTTTCAAAAGTAATACTTATCTTACTTTTTAACATAAATAATTTTGTAATAAATCTATCAATTTTTACTTGAAATGTTTTTGATGCACTATTCATTTCATTATTTCTTTTCATTTCATTTTTTAAATTATGATTTATTGCTGACGCAGCACCTGCAATACTACCAACAGTTCCACCCAACAATCCACCAACTACACTTCTACCAACTACACTTGCGGATGAAGTTGGTCTTAAATTCAAATTTGCTAAATTATTAACTGTTCTTTCTTGTGTATAATGATTATTGCTCAGATCATCATATGGAGAAAGTACACCATATATACTAGAAATGGGTTCATTATCTAAATTTTTATACTCTCCTGCAAAAAGAAAATTATATTTATTTAATAATACTAAATAATCTGAATCTAATTTTTGACTAGAACAAATCAATATATTAACATCATCAAAATTTTCAAAATACTGTATTATATTTTTCTCTAAATAAAAAGATAAGATGTTTTTGTTTTTTCTTTTTAATTGACAAGATAGATTCATAATTTCATGCACGTATGGTGCCAATATAATCTCTGCACTTTTATTCCAATTATTAATATCTTCCTTTATCATATTATAATTGCTTTTTATAATTTCCAAATCACCATGATTATATACAATAGCATTATCATATATATTTAGACCAGTTGCTTCCCAATCCGTAATCAACACATCAACTTTATATTTTCTTTTAAAGTCATCTAAAAAGATAAAATCATTATAATCTTTTAATAATCCTTTTAGAACTAATGCAACTATCCACCCAGCAATAAACTTGTTATTTTTAATTAAATGATAATTTGGATCTTTAGTTTTAATTAAATATTTCATTCTTTTGACAATATCACTGAAAAATATACTAAAGTGTTTATCTTCCTCAAAAATTTTAATAAGTAAACTGGTAATACTACGTTCCAACTGTTCTATTGTACAATTTGAATCCACAATTTCTAAATTATATGTTACTAATTCATCATTAAGGTCTTTCAAATAAACGTCAAAACATTCTGATTTATATTTCCTTACAAATTCTTTAACCTCTTTAGGTACTTTGTTAATATCACAATCTTTAATAATATCCCCAAATCTAAATCTAAATTTCCTTTCATTTTCTAAGTCTAGTAAAATCTCTTTTTTTTCTTTATTAGACACTTCAATTCCATTAAAATAATCTTCAACTTTTTTGCTGTTTATCATAAAAATACAACTCCTCATATAAAATCTACAACAATTTTTCTATATTACATTAACCTTTTAATGCACTAATTTTGCTTATTAGGAAAACACTTTTGACAAAAACTAAGTCTTGGTTCAAATGTTCTTGCTTCATCTAGAGAATCAAAATTCAAGTATTCATACATAAATTTTGAATCCTTACAACAATTCTTTTTATGAAGCATTTTTTTATTTTCATACATATTAGCAACATATTCACTTGCATTTTTTTGAAAATCACTACCACTTTTAGCCTTTTTTATTTCCTTAGTATTCATAACAACCTCCATAATATAACTTATTTTTTATTACCATTAATGAGTAAAAAATATATAATACCCCAACATTTTCTCACTCATCAATTAAATCTTCCGTACAATTAAAAGTAACAATTACTATTTGTCGTTTAGATAATTATACCATAGATACTATGAATTAGATAGTTATAATGTCATCTCAAAGTCATCTTTATCTCTATCATTATCTTTTCTAGTTTTATAATAATTAGGTATATTAGCATACCCAAAAAGTTCATCTTCTTTAGTAGTACCATTTGAAATATCATAAACATCGTTACTATCAAAATCTTTATTGTCATAATATTCCTTTATCTCGTTTGTAGTGGCTTCTTTTGTAGGCTCATTACCAATTTGTAATAAATGTCTAAAAAAGTGCTTTATTGCCTCTAATATGGCTTTAATATAGGATTTTAAAGTATTATTTTCTTTTGTAAGATTTTGATTTCTAGTAGTTAATGCTTTAATTTCTCTTTTCATATTTTGATTTTCTTTTTCCAAACTCTGATGACTTTTAGTAAAACTATCTACTTCATTAAATAAATTCTTTATTTTCGGTTCTATTTCTATCGCTTTTTTTGTTTCTTTAATAACTTTATTCATACTATCAAAAGTTTCCTTTTCTACTAAAACATGAGTTTTATTAAAAGGAATATTCTTGGTAGTTTTTTGTTTCTCATTAAATTCTTTCATAGCTTCATCTATTTTAGAGTTTAAAACATCTACTTTCTGTTCATAATATCTAGTAGTCTTTTTAAGCTCTCTAACTTTTTGATGTTTTGCATCACTGCCTTTAATACCACGTTCTAAATCATAACCCTTATCATTTAATCTTTTATGGTATTTATCTTGTAATTCTGACAAATGAATTTTATCTTTAATATAGGCTTTTTTAGAAATAGTATATCTTTCTGTATTAGTTCTTTTATCAAACTTTTTAATTAAAGGTATTACTACACAATGTAAATGAGGAGTTTCCTCATCTAAATGGACTGTTGCGTGTAATACCTGTTCTTTAGTGTAACCCAAATCTTCATAAACGAACTCCATACAAGTTTCAGCCCACTCTTTTATATCTTCCCTACTCATATTATCAAAAAACTTATGTGTTGCTGTAAAAAGTAATTCATCAGCTACTACATTTTTAGACTTATTAAGCATTTGATTAAATGTTTTTCTTCTATCAGGTCGTTCAGTTTTCATTCTCTCATTATGTTCCTTTTCATAATCTTTAACCTTATTTTTAAAACCTTTAACATATTTCTCTTGTAATGGTACTATCTCAATATTATCTTTAGATAATTCTAATTTTATATTCGGATTAGAATTATAGGCTTTCTTTTCTCTTTTATTATGTGATCCAATTTGTGCTAAATCATTTAATGTATAAACTGGCTCACTTCTAAATATTGCATAATTAATAATTATCATCTCCTTATCTAGCAAAATAAAAAGATATGATTTCTCATACCTTTCGTGGATATAACCTTAAACTATTAAATTTTTTTGTTGCGTACTTTCGTGTGTCTGGACAAATAAACCATCATCATTTTTTAAAATGATTTGTTCATGATCGTTTGCCTGATTGGTTAAACTAATACGGTAATAATCTCCCTTTTGGTAAGCGGAGGAGACATCATAATTATAAATATCGTCGTTATTGACAATTTCTAATTCTCCAGTCATTAGATATCCTTTTCCATTTTCTACTTTTTTATTCCATTGATTAATGAGATCCGTTTCGCTTGTTTTTCCGCATCCTGTTAAAAATAAAAGACACATACACATCAGAATCATACTGATTTTTTTCAATTTCTTCACCTCATTTGTAATCTCATTTCATTATATTATTTCTTTTTTCCTATTATTCATGAATAATTTTAAAATCTTTGGGTTAACCTACCTAATGAATAAAAGGAGGAAGAAGAATGGATACATTGAAAAAGATTTGTCTTGTTCTTATTATCATTGGCGCCATTAACTGGGCTTTCGTCGGGCTATTTGAACTAGACTTAGTTGCTTCTCTTTTTGGGGGAGCTGATAGTATGATATCTCGAATTATATATGTTATCATCGGTATTGCAGGTATCATAGATATTTCGTATCTTTTTGATAGAGATTAATGGATCTACAATCAAAGGGAAAAATAATCAGTTTAAAATATAGAAAGCTAAAGTTTATTAACAAAAATTTATCTTAGTTTTCATAGGGCAAAGTTTATGAACTTTGTCTTTTCTTGTATTTTTTAAAGAAGAATGACATTTTTAATTTTTTGTAAAGACAGAATAAAAAAATTGCCAGTAGCCAAACATGATTAAATTCGTTATTCTATAAATAGAGGATTTCGCTTAATATTTAGTCCTCTAAAGATTATTTTACATTTGAAAGGAGATTCGATTATGATCAAAAACAAAACAGTTCTAGCTTGGAGTGAGCTTCTTCTTGGTATTCTTTTAATTTTACTAAGTATTTATACTTTTGCTTCTCCATCTACAGCCTTAGCTGGTGTTACTTTTGCTTATGGGGTTCTTGCTTTGATTACAGGTATTGTGGATATTATCTTTTATGTGAAACTGGAAAAACGCACAGGATTTAGTGCCTCTCTTTCCCTTCTTTGTGGCATTTTAAGTATCATCGTGGCAATTTTGATTATGTGTAATATTGCAGCAGGAGAATTCGTACTGATTGTTTTATTCCCAATTTGGTTTATTGCTCATTGTGTAGCACACCTTACTCATTTATCCTATATTCGCCGTTTTGCAGGCACTGGTTACTACTATTTCACCTTAATTGTTAATATATTAGGATTAATTCTTGTCTGTTTAATGATTTTCGATCCTTTTATTTCTTTTCTTTCCGTGAGTTATCTAATCGGTACTTACTTACTCTTTTTAGGCATTGACAGTCTTATCTTTGGTTTAAATTTATTAGATTAGGACAATAAGAGGATTATTATAAGAAAAAAGAAAAAAGCCACGACAAGTGGTTTTTTTATTGATAACTAGTTTTCAATTGCTTTCTTTTTTTATCCAAAGCTAACTTTCCATATAATATTTGTTCTAATTGAAAAGCCAATCGGTCTTGATCCAAACTTTCCTTTCCACCGTAAGCTAATAGCACTCCTACTAAGCCATAAGTACTATAGCGAATCCAAACCTCCCGATCAAGATAATTAAAAGAGCAATCTTGTTCTAAATTCCGAACTAACTCGCTTAAACAATTCTCGATCACCTCAATCATAATTCGTTCCATTTGAAAGCGTCGCTCTGAATTCATTAGAGTTGTTCGGAAATTAAATTAAGCAATATAAAAGTTATAAAATGCACAAATCAAAACAGAAAAAGCGGAAAAAAATTTTAAATCATTTCTAAATTTAGTACTAAGTATTTTAAATCTTTTAATCCA
>DVKE01000055.1 GCA_018716225.1 Candidatus Onthousia faecigallinarum
AATTGTCAAATTTTCTTGAAAAAATTATATAAAAAAAACAAAAAGGGGGTTGTTTTTCTTTTGTTTCTCTGTTAAAATTAAATACGTGTGACTGCTTAGATGTGAGAGGTTGCTGATACGCCAGGTTGAGTTGCCAATTGGCTATCGGGTTATTCGCACGGAGCAAGTCTATACCAGATATAGGCGAAGGGAGGAAGTTAAATGTCAACACAAAAGGTTCGCATTAAATTAAAGGCTTATGATCATAGAGTCCTTGATAATGCTGTAACAAAAATTGTAGAAACTATTAAAAGAGTTGGAGGGGAGATTTCAGGACCTGTACCATTACCAACAGAAATTGAGAAGTTTACAATTTTAAGAGCAGTATATATATATAAGGATAGTCGTGAGCAGTTTGAAATGCGTACACACAAAAGACTTATTGATATCAAGAATCCTAGTAAAGAAATCATTGATGCGCTTAGCAGATTGGATTTACCTAGTGGTGTCGATATTCAAATCAAAACAATATAATGTAGGAGGAAAAATGAAAATGAAAGGAATCTTAGGGACAAAAATTGGAATGACTCAAGTATTTACAACAAGTGGTAAGTTAATTCCGGTTACTGTTATCGAAGTAAAACCTAATGTTGTTACTCAAATTAAGACAGCTGAAAAAGAAGGTTATGATGCGATTCAACTTGGTTATGATACGGTAACAGAAAAAAGAAGTAATAAACCAAAGATGGGGCATACCAGCAAAGCTAATACGGAACCTAAGCGCTTCTTAAAAGAAATTAGAGGAGTTAATACAAGTGATTATACCCTAGGTCAAGTATTAGATGTATCTGTTTTTGAAGCAGGAGAAATTGTTGACGTTAGTGGTGTTAGTAAAGGAAAAGGTTTCCAAGGTGTTATTAAACGTTACAATCAAAGTCGTGGGCCAATGGGACATGGTTCACAATATCATAGAGGTGTTGGATCTCTTGGAACGATGAGACCAATGCACGTATTAAAGGGTAAGAAATTACCAGGCCAAATGGGTCATGTTCATACTACTGTTCAGAATTTGGAAGTAGTAGCAGTTGATTTAGAAAACAATGTTATTCTAATTAAAGGAAATGTACCTGGACCAAAGAAAGGTTTAGTGGTCATTAAAACGGCAGTAAAAAAACCAAATGTTAAAAATGATGCAGCTGACTTAATCACTTATGTAACAGAAGAAGTTGTTTCTGGGGAAGAGGCTTTTGAAACGGATAAAGCTGATACCGAAGCAGAAGCTACTACTGAAACTCAAGCAGAAGTTACAGAAGTTCCTGTAGAAAACGCTACAGAAGAAAAGTCAGAATAATCATCACAAAATAAAATTTAGAATGTGATGAAAGGAGGAAAAGCATGAAAAAGGTAAAAGTTTTAGACCTTAAAGGAAAAGAGATTAAGGATGCAAAATTAGATGAAACAGTATTTGGAATTACTCCAAATGATAAAGTATTATATGATGCCATTATTCTTGCTCGTGCATCATTAAGACAAGGTACACACTCTACTAAGAATCGTTCCGAAGTAAGAGGTGGAGGAAGAAAGCCTTGGAGACAAAAAGGAACAGGACATGCTCGTCAAGGTTCTATTCGAGCTGTACAATGGGTAGGTGGTGGTCGTTATGGCACGCCGGTACCAAGAGATTATAGTAAGAAACAAAACAGAAAAGAAAGACGTCTTGCTTTAAAAAGCGCTCTTTCTCATAAACTAGCAGATAATGAAGTTGTAGTATTAGAAGAGTTAGTATTTGAAACTCCAAAAACAAAAGAGATGGTTTCATTACTAAACACTTTAGATTTGGCTTCAAAGAAAGTATTGTTTGTTGTAGATAAGTTTGATGAAAATGTCATTCTTTCTTCACGTAATTTACAAAATCTCGCTTTAATTGGTTATGATGAATTAAACGTTTTAGATTTAGTGAATAGTGATGTTGTAGTTTTTACAAATGATGCTTTAGAAAAAGTAGAGGAGGGTCTTAAATAATGGATACGAAATATCTTGAGATTATTAAGGCTCCAGTTGTTACAGAAAAAAGTGGAGCAATGAATCAAATTGGAAAATATGTATTTAAAGTTGATCCAAAAGCGAATAAAACAGAAATAAAACTTGCAATTGAAAAGATTTTTCATGTACATGTAAAATCAATTCGTTCCATTACTGTAAAACCAAAGAAGAAAAGAGTTGGTCGTTACAGTGGACTTACAAATCGTTCGAAGAAAGTGATTGTTACTTTAGCGGACGGAGAAGAAATTAAATTAGATTAGTCTTTTTAGAAGGAGGAAAATTCAAATGGCTATTAAATTTTATAAACCTACAACACCAGGCCAAAGAAAGAAAAGTACTCTTGTCAATGAAGAAATTACGAAGACGACACCAGAGAAAAGCCTTGTAAAAACAGTAAAGAAAAATGCTGGACGTAATAATCAAGGAAAAATTACTGTTCGTCATCAAGGCGGCGGTGTAAAACGTAAGTATCGTATCATTGACTTTAAGAGAAATAAGTTTGATATCCCTGGTACGGTAGCAAGTATTGAATATGATCCTAACAGAACAGCTAATATTGCTTTAATTCATTATCTTGATGGTGAAAAAAGATATATTATCGCTCCAAAGGGATTAAAAGTAGGAGACAAGATTGTCTCAGGTGAGGTTGTTGACATTAAAGTAGGTAATTCCCTACCAATTAAAAATATTCCAGTAGGTACGGTAGTTCATAATATTGAACTTCGTCCCGGCAAGGGTGCTTCTTTAGCAAGAAGTGCAGGTACTTCTGCTCAAATTCTTGGCAGAGAAGGTGCTTATGTTATGATTCGTCTTTCTAGTGGAGAACAAAGAAAAGTTCTTGGAACTTGTATGGCAACCATTGGTGTGGTTGGAAATGAAGATGCATCACTTGTAAAATTAGGAAAGGCAGGACGGAAACGTCACATGGGTATTCGCCCAACGGTTCGTGGTTCTGTTATGAATCCAAACGATCACCCGCATGGTGGTGGAGAAGGACGTGCTCCAGTTGGTAGAAAGGCACCACTTACTCCTTGGGGTAAACCTGCGCTTGGATATAAAACACGTAAGAATAAAAGGACTGACAAGTTTATTGTTCGTCGTCGTGGAAGTAAATAGGAGGAATGTATATGGCAAGAAGTTTAAAGAAAGGGCCTTTTGTTTTTGACCGTTTATTAAAGAAGGTTCAAGAATTAAATAAATCAGGTAAAAAAGAAGTAATTAAGACTTGGTCTCGTCGTTCTACTATTTATCCTGAATTTATTGGTCATACTTTTGCAGTTCATAATGGACATGAATTCATCCCCGTTTATGTAACCGAAGATATGGTAGGACATAAATTAGGAGAATTTGCTTTGACTCGTAAGTTCGGTGGACACGGAACGGATAAGAAAAAATAGAAAGGACAAGGGATAAGAAAAATGGAAGAAAAAAAAGAAGTACAAGCGATTGCTAAAATGCAACGGATCTCTCCAATTAAAGCTCGTCTTGTAGTTGATACAATTCGTGGTAAAAAAGTGTCAGATGCCCTTGCTATTTTGAGTAATACGAATAAAAAAGCTGCTATTCTTACGAAGAAAGTATTAAATTCGGCAATTGCAAATGCAGTCAATAACAATCAGATGGATGTTAATACTTTATATGTAAGTGAAGCACGTGTTGATGCAGGTCCAGTCTATAAAAGAATTTTATTTGATTCTCGTGGTAGAATTGGACACAAAGATAAAAGAACAAGCCACATTGTGATTAAAGTGGCAGCAAAGTAAGGAGGAAATCACATGGGACAAAAGGTTAGTCCAAATGGACTTAGACTTGGTATCAATAAAGATTGGGAAGCTAGATGGTATGCTTCTTCCAACGATTTTGCAGATACTTTGGCTCGTGATCTTAAAATTCGTGAATTCATTGAAAAGAATTTAAAGAATGCAGGAATTGCTAAAGTAGAAATTGATCGTACTCCTAAAAAATGCGAAGTGACGATTCATACTTCAAAACCAGGTGTGATCATAGGTCGCGGGGGAGAAGAAATTACAAAATTAAAACAGAAGATGAGCAAAGAAGTTGGTGAAGATATTTCTATTTCCATCGTTGATATTAAGAAAGTAGATATGAATGCTCAGTTAGTTGCTGATTCGATTGCAAATCAAATTAGTAACCGTGCTTCATTCCGTATGGCCCAAAAACGGGCAATCCGTAATGCAATGAAAGCCGGAGCAAAGGGAATTAAAACACAAGTGTCTGGACGTCTTGGTGGTGCAGATATGGCACGTAGTGAAGGATATACCGAGGGCACAATTCCACTACATACCTTAAGAGCAGATGTTGATTATGCTCAAAGTGAAGCAGATACAACATTTGGTAAAATTGGAGTAAAGGTTTGGATTTATAAAGGAGAAATTCTTTCCAGTAAAAAAGATACGAAGGCTGTAAAAGAGAATAAAGAAAGAAAAGATAGCAAAGATAGTAAAGCTAAAGGAGGTAATTAATATGTTGATTCCATCAAGAACGAAATATCGTCGTGTACATAGATTACCTTACGAAGGCAAAGCTAAAGGTAACCTAGAGTTACATTTCGGTGATTATGGGTTAATGGCAAAAGAAGGTGCTTGGATTACAGCAAATCAAATCGAAGCAGCTCGTGTAGCCATGACTCGTTACATGAAACGTGGTGGAAAAGTGTGGATTAATATTTTCCCGCATTTACCATTAACGGCCAAACCAATTGGTACCCGTCAGGGGAAAGGGAAAGGTAATGTTGAAAAATGGGTAGCTGTTGTAAAAGAAGGAAAGATTATGTTTGAGATTTCTGGAGTTAGTGAAGAAGTTGCTCGTGAAGCACTACGTTTAGCTAGTCATAAATTACCTATTACCACAAAATTCGTAAAAAGAGAAAATGGTGGTGAGAAATAATGAAGGTGAAAGAAATTAGAGAATTATCCAATGAGGAGATTAATCAAAAATTAAAGGAATGTAAAGAAGAGTTATTCAATTTGCGTTTTGAACAAGCTACCGGTTCCTTAGAAAAACCTTCAAGAATCACAGACTTAAGACATACAGTAGCAAGACTTAAGACCGTTTTAAGAGAACGCGAAATGAAGGAAGGAGACTAGGATTTATGGAAAAGAAAAATAGCCATGAATTGGTAGGAAAAGTTATTAGTGCATCTAATAATAAAACCATCACTGTCCTTGTTGAAACACATAAAATGCACCCACTATATCATAAAAGAGTAAAGTCATCAAAGAAATATAGTGTTCATGATGAAACCAACAAGGCTAAGGTTGGAGACGTTGTTCGGATTGTAGAGACAAGACCGATCTCTAAAACAAAACATTTCTATTTAAAAGAAATTGTGAAAGAAGCAGTTATTTTATAAAAACGAAGGAGGATGTAATCTATGTTGCAACAAGAAAGTAGATTAAAAGTTGCTGACAACACTGGAGCACGTGAAATCTTAGTAATTCGAGTGTTAGGTGGAAGTCATGTTAAGACCGGAAACATTGGTGATGTCGTTGTTGGAACAGTAAAAAATGCGATTCCGAACTCTCCCTTACCAAAAGGAAAGGTCGTAAAAGCCGTTATTGTTCGCAGTAAACAAGGGGTTCGTCGTGAAGATGGCAGTTATATCAAATTTGATGATAATGCTTGTGTCATCATACGTGATGATAAGAGTCCGGTTGGAACCCGTATTTTTGGACCAGTAGCACGTGAACTTCGTGATAAAGACTATATGAAAATAGTAAGTCTTGCGAAAGAAGTACTATAAGGAGGAAAAAATGAAGTTAAAAGTTGGAGATAAAGTAAAAGTCATTTCTGGTTCTGATAAAGGAAAAGAAGGAAAAATTATCAAGACATTACGTGCGGAAGATAAAGTTATCGTAGAAGGTGTACATATTGTAAAAAAACATCAAAAAGGAAACGGTCAAGAGACTGGTGGAATTTTAGAAGTTGAAGCACCTATTCATGCATCAAACGTTATGATAATTGATCCAAAGACCAAAAAGGGAACAAGAATTGGACATACAATGGATAAGAATAATAAAAAAGTAAGAGTCAGTACAAAGACAAAGAATGTACTTGATTAGTGGAAGGAGGGTAAAGATATGAACCGCCTAAAAGAAAAATATATAAAAGAAGTTGTTCCAAGCTTGATGGAAAAGTATCATTATAAATCAATTATGGAAGTCCCAAAATTAGAAAAAGTTGTTATTAATATGGGAGTTGGAGATGCGACTAGTAATTCTAAATTATTAGATGCTGCTGTTAGTGATCTAACGAAGATTTCAGGACAAAGACCAATTGTAACAAAAGCAAAGAAATCTATTGCAGGATTTCATATTCGTGAGGGACAAAAGATTGGTTGTAAAGTAACACTTCGTTCTGATTATATGTATAATTTCGTGGATAAATTAATTTCTATTTCCTTACCTCAAGTTCGTGATTTCCGTGGAGTTAATCCAAAATCATTTGATGGAAGAGGAAACTATACCTTAGGTATTAAAGAACAATTAATTTTCTCAGAAATTAATTATGATGAAATTGTAAAGGTTCGTGGTATGGATATTGTATTTGTTACTACGGCAAAAACAGACGAAGAAGCTTATGATTTGTTAGCTTTACTTGGAATTCCTTTTAGAAAGTAGGAGGGTAAAAAATGGCAAAAAAAAGTATGATTGTAAAAAATAGTAGAAAGCCAAAGTACAAAGTACGTGAATATACACGTTGTGCACGTTGTGGCAGACCTCATGCTGTTATGAGCAAATTTGGAATCTGTCGTATTTGCTTCCGTGAGTTGGCTTATAAAGGACAAATACCAGGCGTTAGAAAATCAAGCTGGTAGAAGGAAGGAGGATATTTATGGCTGTTGTTACAGATACCATTGCAGATATGTTAACCAGAATTCGTAATGCAAATCAAATGCGTTATAAAGAAGTGGTAGTACCTTGTTCAAACATTAAAAAAGAAATTGCGCGAATTTTAAAAGAAGAAGGATTTATTGTAGATTATAAAATTGAAAAAAATGATGTTCAAGGAAATATTATTTTGACCTTGAAATATGGTGATAAGAAAGAAAGAGTTATTACCGGATTAAAAAGAATTTCTAAACCAGGATTAAGAGTTTATGCTAAGAATAATGAAATTCCTAAGGTATTAAATGGATTGGGAATTGCTATTATTTCAACTTCTCAAGGAATTATGACGGATAAAGAAGCTCGTAAATTAAATATTGGTGGCGAAGTTTTAGCTTATATATGGTAAATAAGGAGGTGTTTTAAATGAGCCGTATTGGAAATCGTAAAATTGAAGTTCCCGCAGGAGTAACCGTTACGGTTAATGATGGAATGGTAACAGTTACTGGCCCAAAGGGAAGCTTGACTCAGAAAATGTTAAAAGACATTTCTTTAAAACAAGAAGGAAATGAAATTACATTAGAAAGAGCTAACGAGGCAGCGAAAGCAATGCATGGAACGATGAATGCACTTCTTCATAATATGATTACAGGAGTAACCAAAGGTTATGAGAAGGGCCTTGAAATTGTTGGTGTTGGATATCGTTTTCAAGTAAGTGGTAAGAAACTAACGATTCAAGCTGGTTATTCTCATCCAGTAGTACTTGATATTCCTGAAGGACTTACGGTAGAATCACCAAGCAATACAGAGATTGTGATTAAAGGAATTAGCAAGGAAGCAGTAGGAGAGTTTGCTGCTAATGTCAGAAAAGTAAGAAAACCAGAACCATATAAGGGTAAAGGTATTCGCTATAAAGATGAACATATTCGTCGTAAGGAAGGAAAGAAAGCTGCTTAATAGTAGGAAGGAGAGAAAATTATGATTAGTAAGAAATCAAGAAATAGTATGCGTGAAGTACGTCATAGTCGTATTCGCAAAAATATGCATGGTACAAGTGCTGTACCAAGACTTAGTGTATTTCGCTCTAATACCGGAATTTATGCACAAATTATTGATGATGATAGTGCTACTACTTTGGTATCTGCTTCTTCCCTTGATAAAGATCTAGGATTAAAAAATGGATCAAATGTAGAAGCAGCAAGTAAAGTGGGAGCTAGTCTTGCTGAAAAAGCAAAGGAAGCTGGCATTACCAAAGTTATATTTGATAGAGGTGGATATCTTTATCATGGACGTGTGAAGGCGTTAGCGGATGCCGCACGTGAAAATGGATTAGAGTTCTAAGGAGGGTATTTATGCAAAAACAAACAAACGATACCAGGAACAAAGAATTTGAAGAAGTGGTTGTTGAAGTCAAAAGCGTTGTTAAAGTTAACAAAGGTGGACGTCAACGTCGTTTTTCAGCCGTCGTTGTTGTTGGAGATCGGAAAGGAAGAGTTGGCTTAGGTACAGGAAAAGCTGCAGAAGTACCTGATGCTATTAAAAAGGCAATTCAAGATGCCACGAAAAATGTGATTACAATTTCATTAGTTGATGGAAGAACCATTGCTCATGAAGCAATTGGTCGAAGTGGAGCTGCTCGTGTTATGTTAAAACCAGCGAAAGAAGGTACTGGTATTATTGCAGGAGGTAGTGTTCGGGCTGTATTAGAGCTTGCTGGTGTTCGTGATATCGTATCAAAAGCATTAGGAGCTCGTACAAAGTTAAATATGGCGGAAGCTGCACTTGCAGGACTTAAGAGTATTAAAACACCAGAAGAGGTTGCAAAGCTTCGTGGAAAAAGTGTAGAGGAGATTTTAGGATAATGAAATTACATGAATTAGAAAAAAATCTTGGGGCAACACATCGTAAAAAAATCGTAGGACGTGGTAGAGGAAGCGGACTAGGAAAAACCTCAGGACGTGGAGAAAAAGGACAAAAAGCACGTAGTGGCGGAAGCGTTAATCCCGTATTTGAAGGTGGACAATTACCTTTATATCGGCGCTTACCAAAACGTGGATTTAGTAATCACAGATTTAAAGTAGAATATGCAGTAATTAATGTAGCGGATCTTAATGCTTTTGATGATGGTGCGGTAGTAACACCAGCACTATTAAAAGAAAAAGGTATTGTTAAAAAACAGTTAGCTGGTATTAAAGTATTAGGAGAAGGAACATTAGAGAAGAAACTTACCATTCAAGCACATAAGTTTTCAAAGTCAGCATTAGATAAAATTAGTAAATCGGGAAGCAAAGCAGAGGTGATCTAAGATGTTTGCTACGTTAAAGCAAATTTTTAGGCCTACCAATCGAGACTTAAGAAAAAGGATTTTATTCACTCTTGCTGCTTTAGCGGTTTTCATTATTGGTACGACCATTCAAGTTCCAGGTACTCAGAGTATTACAAGCAATTTAGGATTTTTAGAGCTTATTAACTCTATGGGTGGAGGAGCTCTTCAAAATTTTTCTATTTTTGCTCTTGGGGTTATGCCTTATATTACAGCTACCATTTTAATGCAATTATTACAGGAAGTTATTCCTCAGTTGCAAGAGTGGCGAAAACAAGGGCACGTAGGAAGACAGAAAATCAATCAAATTTCCCGTTATTTAGGAATTTTATTCGCTTTTATTGAGGGTTATGCTTTTTCCTTTATGTTCTTAGGAAAGACAGCTACTGCTTCGGAATATTTATATATTTCCTTAGTATTAACGGCTGGAACGGCTTTTCTATTATGGTTAGGTGATCAAATCACGCAAAAAGGAATTGGAAATGGTCTTAGTTTGATCATTATGGCTGGTATTGTGGCTACACTACCGCAAATGTTTATCGATGCTTTTAATGGTCTTGTCGTATTTGATGGAACAACGCAACAGATTGCTTTTGGTATTGTCAAATTTATTCTCTTTGCGATTGTTTACTTTGCGATTATTGTGGGAGTTGTCTTTGTTCAAGAAGCAGAGCGAAAGATTCCGATTCAATATGCAAATAAATCATCAAGTTTTGGAAATCAAGCAGCTTCATTTGTCCCAATTAAACTTAACAGTGCGAATGTAGTACCGGTTATTTTTGCTTCTAGTTTATTGGCAATTCCTGGTATTATTGCACAAGTAATTAATAAGGAAGGCTTTACCTTATTTGTACAAAAATATTTAACTTATACTACACCTGTTGGTTTCTTAATTTATGTTATTCTTATCTTCTTATTTGGATTCATTTATACTTATATGATTTTCAAACCGGAAGAGTTTGCTAAGAATTTACAGGAGAGTGGAGGATATATTCCTGGTATTCGTCCAGGGCAGGAAACAAGAAAATACTTTACGAAAGTATTAACTAGAGTTACTTTCTTAGGGTCAGCATTCTTGTGTATCATTGTAGCGCTTCCAATTGTCTTCTCAAATTTAACTAGTTTACCAACTAGTGTTAGTATTGGTGGAACAGGACTTTTAATTGTTGTAGGAGTGGCACTTGAAACTTATAAGCAATTGGAAGGCAGTTTGTTATCTAGAAATTATACAAAGGGGTATCAAAGACGATGAAAAATATTATCTTTATTGCCCCTCCGGCGGCGGGCAAAGGAACGCAAAGTTCTTTAATTGAAAAAGAATATCACATGCCTCATATTTCAACAGGAGATATTCTAAGAGAAGTTTCGCAAGAAGATAGTGAAGTTGGAAGTTATATCTTAGAAGTACTATCACAAGGGGGGCTTGTAAAAGATGATATCATGTATCAACTTTTAGAAGAAAGATTAAAGAAAGAAGATTGTAGGAATGGTTATGTCTTAGATGGGTTTCCAAGGAATGTAGAACAAGCGATGAAATATGATGAAATGTTAAAAAAATTACATCAAGAGCTTGGTTATGTTATTGTTTTAGATATTGATGAGAAAACCTTAGAAAAACGCGTAACAGGTAGAAGAATCTGTGATGCGTGTGGGGCGGTTTATAATATCAATACCGAAAAGGAACAACCTAAGGAAGAGTCTATTTGTGATGTTTGTGGAGGTCGTTTAAAACAAAGAAACGATGATAATATTGAATCTTTCCGCAATCGCTATCAGATTTATTTGGAAAAGATGCAACCATTACTTGACTATTATAAGAAAAAAGGTATATTATATGTAATCGATGGAAGGGGTTCTGTCGAAGAAATATTTCAAAAAATAAAGAAAGTTTTGATGAAAGGATAGCGTTGGTAGATGATTACAATAAAAAGTAAAAGAGAAATTGAATTGCTAAAAGAAGCAGGTCATATTGTCTTTTTGACTCATCAATATTTAAAGCCTTTCATCAAAGCTGGAATCACAACAAAGGAACTTGATAAACTTGCAGAAGACTTTATCATTAGTCATGATGCTACTCCTTCTTTTAAAGGTTATGAAGGATTTCCTAGTACTCTTTGTATTAGTATTAATGAAGAGATAGTGCATGGATTTCCTAGCAATCGAAAGCTTAAAAATGGTGATGTTGTTTCAATCGATATAGGGGCTTGTTATAAAGGTTATCATGGTGATTCAGCTTGGACTTATGCTGTAGGAAAAGTTGATCCGGATAAGGCATATTTAATGGAACATACAGAAAAAGCATTATACGAAGGGATCAAACAAGTAAAACCTGGTAACCATATTGGAGACATTGCTCATGCGATTGAAGAATATGCTAAACTTCATCATTTGGGTGTTGTAAAAGAATTAGTAGGCCATGGGGTTGGTACTTCGGTTCATGAAGATCCAGAAGTTCCAAATTATGGTGAAAAAGGGACGGGTCCAAGATTAAGACCGGGAATGGTGATTGCGATTGAACCGATGCTTACTTTGGGAAGTCCTGAAGTCTATGTAGCGGATAATGATTTGACCGTGATAAGTGAAGATGGATCTTGTGCTGCTCATTATGAACATACGGTAGCAGTTACAGAAGATGGAGTCTTGATTTTAACAGGAGAGTGAGAAAATGGCGAAAGATGATGTTATTGAAGTAGAAGGAAAAGTTCTAGAAATTATACCTGGTGGTAAGTTCAAAGTCCAACTAGAAAATGGACACATTGTGGAAGCTCACGTTTCTGGTAAAATACGAATGAATTACATTCGCATCTTACCGGGAGATACCGTAATGCTAGAACTATCACCTTATGATTTAACACGTGGGCGTATTACCTATCGTAAATAAATAGGAGGGATAAAAATGAAAGTAAAAGCAAGTGTAAAACCAATTTGCCCAAAATGCAAAGTTGTCAAAAGAAAAGGAAAAATTCACATTATTTGTGAAAATCCAAAGCATAAGCAAAGACAAGGTTAAGAAGGAGGATATAAGAAATGGCACGTATTAAAGGTGTAGATATTCCAAATGATAAACATATTGTAATCGCACTTACGTATATTTATGGTATTGGAAGACAGTTAGCAAAAACGATTTGTCGTGATGCAAAAGTAGAGCCAACGAAAAAGGCTGGTGAGTTAACCCAAGATGAATTAATCCGTCTTCGTGATGAGATCAATAAGTATTTAACAGAAGGTGATTTACGTCGTGAAGTTAATATGAATATCAAGACGAAAATGGAAATTAATTCTTATCAAGGGACTCGTCATAAAAGAGGTTTACCAGTAAGAGGTCAAAGAACCAACCGCAATGCTCGTACTCGTAAGGGTAGAGGTAAGATTGTAGCAAACAAGAAGAAAGTATAGTAAAGGAGGAAGAATTATGGCTTATAAAACAAGAAAGAAAAAAGTAAAAAAGAATGTTCCTGAAGGAATTGCACATATTCATTCTACTTTTAACAATACAATTATTACCATTACCGATAAAGATGGTAATACTATCAGCTGGGCATCTAGTGGAGCTATTGGTTTTAAAGGTAGTAAGAAATCTACTCCATATGCAGCAGGTATGGCATCGGAGCAAGCAGGAAAGGCAGCTTATGATCTTGGTATGCGTAAAGTAGAAGTGTATGTAAAAGGATTAGGACCTGGTCGTGAAACTGCTATTCGTTCTTTACAAACTGCTGGTCTAGAAGTAACGGCTATTAATGATGTTACACCAATTCCACACAATGGATGTCGTCCACCAAAACGACCACGTGGATAATATAAAGGGAGGTTAGTAATTTGTTAGAATTTGAAAAACCAATTTATAAAATTACCGATTATGTAGAAAGTAGTTTCTATGGAAAATTTGAATTAGAGCCACTTGAAAGAGGATTTGGACGCACCATTGGGAATGCTTTACGTAGAGTGATGTTGTCAAGTCTTCCAGGAAGTGCAATTAGTGCTGTTAAAATCGAAGGAGCTCTTCATGAATTTCAAACGCTTGATGGAGTGATTGAAGATGTTACAACGATTATCCTTAATTTAAAAGGTGTTGTTGTAAAGAATCATACTGATGAAGATAAAGTGATCACTTTAAAAACAGACAAAGAAGGCCCTGTTACAGCAGGAGATATTGAATGTGATGCGGATGTTGAAATTATCAATAAGGATCATGTTATTGCCACTCTTGCTAAGGGTGGAAAATTAAATATGGAAATGATCGTTACAAACGGTCGTGGTTATGTTAAGAGTGAAGATTCTCGTCTTGGAAAAGAGGATAAGAAACCTGGCTATATCGTTATGGATTCTATTTATTCTCCAATTGAACGCGTTTCTTATGATGTAGAAAGTGCTCGGGTTGGACAAGATGAAAGTTACGATAAGCTAGTTTTAGAAGTATGGACGAACGGTTCTATTAAACCAGAAGAGTCTATTGCTCTAGCAGCTCGTATTTTAATTGAACACTTTAACTTGTTGACTAGTTTAAGCGATATTGCGGATATGAGTGGTATGATGATTGAAAAAACAGAAGATCCTAAAACCAGAGCTTTAGAAACTTCCATTGAAGATCTTGATTTTTCTGTTCGTGCTTATAACTGTTTGAAAAGAGCAGGAGTTCATACCCTACAAGATCTTGTTAACAAGAGCGAAAATGATATGATGAAAATCCGTAATTTAGGAAAGAAATCATTAAAAGAGGTATTAGATAAGATTAAAGAATTAGGTCTTACTCTAAGAGATGATGATTAAGAAGGAGGTATTAGAAAATGGCATATAGAAAATTAGGTGTTGATAACAAACATAGAAGAAGTATGTTAGCAACTCTTACAAAACAAGTAATTTTGAACGGACAAATTACTACTACTGAAACAAGAGCAAAAGAAGTTCGTAAATTTGTTGATATGATGATTACTTATGGAAAAAAAGGAACCCTTGGAGATCGTCGTCGTGCTCTTGCCTTTGTTCATAATGATAAAGTTGTTGTAAATAAAGTATTTAATGAATTAGTTCCTCGTTATCAAAATCGTAATGGAGGATATACACAGATTTTAAAACTTAATGAACGTCGTGGAGATGGATCACTTATGGTTATCTTAAAATTAGTAGAGGAAGAAGCAAAATAAGCTTCTTTTTTTCTTTTGTTCTAATAGCGAGGGTAGAAACTTTGTTAGATCGTAAAAATGAGAGACTAGTAGATTATATCAAAGTCAAGTTTTATTACATAAGTTATCAAAATAGATAATTTATGTGTACAATTTGCAAAAAAAATGCAAATATTAAAAATAAAATATAAAAAAACTATTGCTTTTCTATAAAACAAAGCATATAATATTAAAGAAAAAGGAGGGAAGTTTGATGATATTAGAATTTAGTGTTGCTAATTTTTTATCATTTAAAAACAAAGTAACCTTTAGTATGCTTGCAAATGCTAGTAAAGGTCTTGAAGATAACTATACTATTATAAATGATAAAAAAGTCCTTAAAACCGCTGTTCTTTATGGTGCAAATGCGTCTGGGAAATCTAATTTATTTAAAATTTTAACGATTGTTATTTTAATGCTTAGAAGCTCAAATAAAGCGGATATCAATGCCAAACTACCCGTTGTACCATTTAAATTTGATGAGAAAACGATAAAGGAACCAAGCGAATTTGAAATTAAGTTTTATACCAATAATATAAGATATGTTTATGGCTTTAAGGCTGATACAAATCAAATTTACGAAGAATATTTATATTATTATCCGAAAGGGAGAGAAACTAAAATTTTTGATCGGACAAATGTTAATCGATATTCCTATACTCAAAAAAGTAAAAAGAAATTAAAAGATATCGAAAAGAAAAATGCAAACAATAAATTTTTCTTAGCAACTGCAACCACTTGGAATTTTGAAGAAACAAAACCAGCCTATGATTTTCTAACCTCTGGAATTGGTACTTGTTTCAATATCGAAGAACTTAAAAACATTGCTTTTGAGGCTTATGAAAAAGATAATAAAAAATTAAAAGAATTTGCACTTGATTTTTTAAAGAAAACAGATTTTAATATAGAAGATTATAAGGTTTCTAAAGTCGATTTTCCACCAGAAATATTAATGAATATACCAGATGTTTTTAAAACAGATTTACCAGAGAATCCTAAACTATTTCACGTGTTATTTAAACATAAGGGAACAGATAATTATTTAAACTTAGATGAAGAATCTTTAGGAACACAAATGATTTTTGCCTTAATTCCTTTTATTGCTGATACTCTTAATAATAAAAAAGTGCTTATCATTGATGAATTAGATAAAAGTTTACATCCGTTTTTGGTTCATTATATTGTTGAAATGTTTCATGATTCTGAAGTTAATCAGAATGGTGCACAATTGATTTTTAATACTCACGATACAAATTTATTGGATTTAAATATTTTAAGAAGAGATCAAATTTGTTTTACTGAAAAAAATAATGATAATGGAGAAAGTGATCTCTATTCATTGAGTGATTTCTCTGTTAGAAAATCAGAAAATGTAGGGAAAGGATATATGCTTGGTAGATATGGGGCGGTACCATTCATTAAAAATGATTTAAATCTATGGGAAGAAGAATAGAAATAACTCATCCAAGAAAAATTAGTAGCGATAGAGTAGGAAAACTTAGAAAACCAGAGAATAAGATCATCATTGCAGTAGAAGGTAAAAATAAAACAGAGAAATTATATTTTGATAATTTTGACGATGGTAAGAAGAGCTATTCTATAACAATTGCTAAAGGAAATGATACGGATCCTTTAAAATTAGTAAAGAGTTTATATAAAGAAATTAAGAGGTAAGATCTATCTTTGGTTGATGGTGATATGGTATTTTGTGTTTTTGATGTTGATGTTGATCCAAAGAAAAATAAGATCATTCAGGAAGCCATAATATTTGCCAATAAAAATGGGATTCAAATTATTACCTCAACCCCATGTGTTGAATTGTGGTTTCTATTACATTTTGAATATACTACCGCTCATTTATCCAATCAGGAAGTCATGAAAAGACTACATAAGTTTTATCCTAAATATGCAAAAAATATCAATATATTTCCTGATATCAATAAAAATGTTGATTTTGCTATCGAAAATGCAAAACGACTTGAAAAATATCAGAAGGATAGTAAGAAAAAGATTGGTACAGTTGAAACGAATCCAAATACGGAAATGTATAAAATTGTAGAATATTTAAGAGAAAACAGTTAACAATTATATTTTTTGGTAGCTTAGAAGATTCTTTTTAAAAGGGATTTTGGACATTCTACATTTTACTAGAATTTTATTGCATTTCTTTTTTTCCTTTTGTATAATAGTACTAGATTTTAAAAGGTGCTCTTATAGTAGTAGAAAAAGTAACTTTTTAACAGAGAGTCTATGGTTGGTGGGAATAGATAAAAGTCTTTTTTGAACTTGATAAGAAGAATGCATTTCGTTTGGAGGCGTTAACTCTATGAAAGCTGCATAGTTTTTCTATGAATTAAGGTGGTACCGCGGATAAGATTCGTCCTTATGAGGATGAATCTTTTTTAGTAGAAAGGAAGATGTGAATGACTCAAGTATTAGTTTTTATTATTACCTTTTTGATTGTATTTTTTGTTTACGAGGTTTTTATTGTAAGAAAATGTAAAAAAGATAAAAGAAGAAAGAAACCGGTAGAGGTACAGTATTTAATTGGAAAATATCACTTGGATCTTAATAAAGTAAATTATAAGCGCTTACTTAATATCATTAGTGCTGTTTCTTCTTTTGATATTTCATTGGTCGCTTTTGCGATTTCCTTTGTATCGAATTTCTTTTTGATCCTGCTGGTTGGTTTTGCTCTTGTGTTTGCTACTATTTTAATTAGTTATTCGATTGTAGGTAATATTTATAAAAAGAAAGGATGTTGTAAATAATGTATAATTTTCGTTTAATAGAGAAAAAATGGCAAAAATATTGGGAAGAAAATGGTACTTTTAAGACGGATGTCTGGGATTTTAGTAAACCAAAGTATTATGTTCTTGATATGTTTCCTTACCCTTCAGGGGTAGGTCTTCATGCTGGACATGTGGAAGGTTATACGGCTACTGATATTGTTTCCCGAATGAAGAGAATGCAAGGCTATAACGTTTTACATCCAATGGGGTATGATTCATTTGGTTTACCAGCGGAACAATATGCGGTTAACACTGGTCATCATCCAAGTAGGTTTACACAAAAGAATATTGCAACGTTTACCAAACAGTTAAAAGCCCTTGGTTTTGATTATGATTGGGATAAAATGATCGAGACAAGTGATCCGAAATTTTACAAATGGACTCAGTGGATTTTCAAAAGACTTTACTTAGATGGATATGCCAAATACATTGATATGCCTGTCAATTGGTGTGAAGAGTTAGGAACTGTTTTGTCAAATGATGAAGTAATTGATGGCAAGAGTGAACGGGGAGGTTTTCCTGTTATCCGTAAAAATATGAAGCAGTGGGTTATTGATCAAGCGGCTTTTGCTGAAGTACTATTACAAGGTTTAGAAGAAATTGATTGGCCTGAATCTACGAAAGAAATGCAACGAAATTGGATTGGTAAATCGATTGGATCGCATGTTGATTTTAAGATTCAAGGAACGAATAAGAAGTTTACGGTCTTTACGACGCGTCCTGATACTTTATTTGGAGCGACTTATTGTGTTATGGCGCCAGAGCATGTTTTAGTAGATGAGATTACAAGCGTTGAACAGAAAAGTGAAGTAGAAGCTTATAAAAAGGAGTGTGCTAAGAAAAGTGATCTTGAGCGAACAGAATTAAATAAAGAAAAAACAGGTGTTTTTACAGGGGCTTATGCGATTAATCCTGTCAATGAAAGAGCAATTCCTATTTACATTTCTGATTATGTTTTAGCAACTTATGGAACGGGTGCTATTATGGCTGTTCCAGCTCATGATGATCGTGACTTTGAATTTGCGACAAAGTTTGGAATTCCTATTATTCAAGTGTTAGAAGAAGAAACGGGTACTCCTCATGAGGGCGAAAGTAAAAAAGAGTCTATTGTAGCGATTGTTCACAATTCGAAAACGGATCAGTATTTAACAATCAATTGGAAAGAAAATGGGGGAAGACTTTTTGTTGGTGGTACTAGAAAAGAGGGCGAAGATGCGGTTACTTGTGCGCTTCGAGAAATTAAAGAAGAGACGGGTTATTGTGATTTAGAGCTTGTGTGTGAGGATTTTAAGATCAATCATCATTATTATGCTTATAATAAGAAAAAGTATTTTAATATTGAAGCGACTCCTTTGTTATTTGAGTTAAAAAGTGAAAAACGAGTACAACAAAACTTAGATGAAGATGAAAACTTTGTCGTAGAATGGGTTTCGAAAGAAGTTATTGAGAAAGAAGTGGTGGATCCTCTTCATCAAAAGTCTTTTACGTACGTGCTTCATCCGATGGCTATGACAGGGGATGGTATTCATATCCATTCTTCGTTCTTAAATGGATTACATAAGCAAGAAGCGATTGATAAAATGTGTGCTTGGTTAGAGGAACATCATTGTGGAAAACGTCATGTCAATTATCGGATGAGAGAATGGATTTTTGCACGGCAACGTTATTGGGGGGAACCAATGCCGATTGTTTATTTGGAAGATGGTACGATTCATGTCTTAGATGATGATGAGTTGCCTCTTATTTTACCAGAGTTAGATGATTATAGAGGTCATAATGGTAAGGCTCCTTTGGAGAATGCCGTAGAGTGGAAGACTTATAATCATAATGGCTTAAAAGGGGAAAGAGAAACTTCTACGATGCCTGGTTCGGCAGGATCCAGTTGGTATTATTTACGTTATATCGATCCGCATAATGATCAAGAGCTTGCGAATGAAGAGTTATTAAAACATTGGATGCCAGTGGATCTTTATATTGGTGGTCCAGAACATGCGGTGGGACATTTGTTATATTCCCGTATTTGGAATCATTATTTATATGACAAAGGGATTTCTCCTGTGAAAGAGCCGTTCCAAAAGTTAGTTCATCAGGGTATGATTTTAGGATCAAATGGAATTAAAATGGGGAAACGTTATCCAGAATATTCGGTGGATCCTTTGGACATTGTGGAAAACTATGGAGCGGATACTCTTCGGCTATATGAGATGTTTATGGGTCCTTTAGAAGCTTCAAAGCCTTGGAGTCAACAGGGAGTTGAAGGTGCTCAAAAATTTTTGGATCGAGTTTATCGGTTGTATGTTTCCGATAAAATAGCAAGGAAAGAAAATAAGAATTTGGATAAGATTTATCATCAAACGGTCAAGAAAGTAACCGAAGACTTTGAGGCTTTGAGCTTTAATACGGCGATAAGTCAGATGATGATTTTTATCAATGCTGTTTATAAAGAAGATATTTTCCCTTTTCAATATGCGGCTAGTTTCCTTCAATTATTGAATCCTATCGCTCCTCATATGACGGAAGAATTATGGCATGAGGTAATCGGAGAGAAAGATACTATTGCTTATAGTACTTGGCCTAGTTATGATGAGTCTTATTTAGTAGAGAAGGAAAAGACTATTGCGGTTCAAGTAAATGGTAAAGTAAGAGCGACGGTTTCAGTTTGTGTTGATGATAGTGATGAAGAAATGATGCAAAAGGCAATGAAGGAAGAAAATGTTATTCGCCATATTACTGGAAAGACAATTGTAAAAACAATTGTTATTAAGGGAAAAATAGTTAATATTGTTGTAAAAGATTAGGAGAGAAAAATATGGAAAAGAAAGAAATTTTTGATTTAAAAACAAAGGCAATGGAGGGTAGAATTAATGGGGTTCTTAATTATATTCAAGAAAATCCTAAAAGTGATCCCAATGCTTTTGAAATGAATGATATATGTTTTGGTTATGCTGACCTTTTGGTAGAAGCTAAGAAATTAGGGACTGTAGCGGAAATGGATGCCGTTAAAGAAAAGTTTCAGGCTATGATGAGTTATCGGATGCCTCAATTTTTGGATCCGGAACAAGGTCTTGACTGTCATAGTTTATATGATTATTTTTCTCATTCTCTAGAAGTTATTGCTACTTCTTCTTCCCTTGGTAGTGAGGAGGAAAAACAAGGGTTGAATTCTGTTTGTGGGGTGAATTTGTATGTTCATCAGAGAATGCGTAACTTGGGTAGAGAACAATTAGATGATGTGACGATTTATGATAATTCTTCGGAATATCTAAATCTTCTTACTTTTTTAGAAAAGTATTTTACAACTTCTTCTCATAAAACAGATGTAGAAGCGGTTACAAATATGGTAGAAGAAATTAATCAAGGTTATCAAGCGACTGTTGCTAATATAAAAGCCAATAAAAAAGAAGTTCATTCTTCAAAATGAGAAGAGCTTCTTTTTTTTGGCCTTTTTAATAAAATAGTATTTTTGATCAAGCGAAAAGTGATTTTCATTGTTGCGTAGATTAAACTATACGAATATAAATCTTTTAATACTTGTTCTCTTGTAGCGAAGTAATCATCTTTTATCAGTATTTGATTTTTTAAAGATAGTAATTTTAATATTTTTAAATCTTGATAGGTTGGTATTTGATATCTTTTAGTTACTTCGGAACAATTAAATAATTTGCAAGTTAAATTTTTGGTGGTACAGCCTTTTTTTGATTGATAAAGGCATCCTCTACAACAGCCATTATATTTTCCATTCTTTAATTTTCTTTGAACATAACATTGATTTTTTTCAAAACCACAGATATTTTTTCCTGATGTTATACGATCAATCTTATGGCAAGAAGTATCATAAATATAGGTAATTCTTTTTTTCCTTTGTTTGATATTTAAAGCTTCTATGATTTCTTCTAACTCTTTTTCTTGCGTATGATTTTCTAAGAGAAAAAGAGTATTTCGATAGAAAACACTCTTATAAAGGTTTAATTTCTTTAAAAATGTTTGGTAATCTTCTTTTGTTTGGATTGTGATTAATTTTTTTCTCATAATAAACATTCTTTCTATTTTTCAACAATTTTTGGGGAAAACAAATTTTATACTATTTTTGGTGATAAAATGAAAGTAAAAATATTTGATTTTGAGGATGAAGGAGACTTACAGAATGCTATGAATGGGTTTCTTGCTGATTTAGAAGGGGAAGTGGTTGATATTAAATATGAAGTCAGTTCCTTTCTCATGGGTGAAGAACAGATATACTGTTTTTCGGCGATGATTATTTATTATCCCAATTAATTATTTTTCTTGAAAGATTGTTTTTACTCCATAAAATTGTGGAAAATGTTTTTGGTAAAAGGCATAGAATTTTGGACTTATTTTATAATCATATTCTCCGATTAATTCGACGACTTCGCCACCAAATTTTTTCTTATAGAGATAAGATCCATATAAAGGACTTTCTTGATCGTTTGGTTTATTTATTTCATAAAGATTATAGTAAGTAAAGTTGTTTTCTAAGGCATAGTTTATCATATGAAAGTGAATGGTGTAGGAAGCATCAAATTTAATATATTCTTCTACCATGGCTCCTTGTAAAGCTACAATTTCTTTGCCAGTGAGAAGAAATAAATATCCTCCTAGAAAGATCGGCTTTTCTTGCTCTTTTTTTTCGAAATAAGAAATATTATTTAAAAGGCTTTTTTCTTTTTCGGTATCTTCTTTTTCTTGGGTAAGATAGGTTTGTTCTGTAATTTTATGAATTTGATAGGCTTGATTTCGTAATTCTCTTTTTTGTTTTAAACTTTGTAATTCACTTTTTAAATTTCTGATAATTTTTTGAGGGGTAATTTCAACGCTGATGATTTTACATTGTTTTTTTCCAAAAGAGTGGAAAAGATCTTGATAAAAGGTATCGGTATATTGAATAATTTTATTCTTTTTGTTTGCTTCTTGCATGAACTGTATCCATTCTTTTTGCTCTCTTTCTTCTTGTAGTTCTCTTATACTAAAGCCCATCTTTTCATTTCTTCGGATAATTTGTCTTGCTTTTGGATCCATTCCTTCAAATAGATCTTCTAGTGTTTTTTTGGCTAAATTAAGTCTTAAGAGCCATTGGGGTTGGATGGAGGAAGCTACTTTTTCAAAGCCTGCTTGTTTGATATTTTGTTCCATAAAATCATGGTTATAACCGCCTTCAATGAGATTGCCCTCATTATTTCTTGCTTGGCGGGGTAAATAAGGATCAATTTTTAATAGGATGCCTTTTTTCTTTTGAATGAATTGGATGATTTGATTCGTAAATTCTTTGACGAAATCTTCTTCGGTATAATCGATTAAAAAACCACGGGGTGCATAGAAGAAGCGCTTTTTTAATATTTTTGTTTCTTTGGCAAGTAGTAGTGTTGCTCCTAGTATTTTCCCTTTCTCTTCTAAAGCAACAAAGTATGGGTGCCAACCTTCTCCTTCTTTAAAGTTTGCAAATTCACTTGTCTGTTCAAAGCTTCCAAGGGGATGGAGTTTCGCATACTGATCGAACTCTGTTTTTGATAGTTCTATTTGTTTCATCATACCACCTCTATTCCATTTTATTATACCTTAAAACTTTTCAAGTTTTCAAGTTTGTGTTATGATTATATAGGAAAAAGGAGGAAATTCCATGGAAAAGAAGACAAAGAGACAACTACAGAAGAATTCCTTTTTAAATGGTGCCTTTATTGCTACGATGGGAATCGTGATTACAAAAGTTTTAGGAATGCTTTATGTAATTCCTTTTTATGCGATTATAGGAGAGCAGGGTGGAGCCTTATATGGTTATGCATACACCATTTATAATTTATTTCAATCTTTGTCTTGTGCGGGTATTCCGAATGCCATTAGTAAGTTGATTAGTGAGTATCAAACCTTAGGCTATTATAATGCCAAAGAGAGGGCTTTTCGCTTAGGAAAAAAGATTGCTCTTATTATGGGCTTTTTGGTATTTGTTATTCTTATTATTTTTGCACCACAAATTTCAAAAGCTATTTTAGGAGATATTACAGGTGGTAATTCCCTTAGTGATGTTACTTTTGTTATTCGGGTAATTGCTACTGCTATTTTAGTGGTACCAATTTTAAGTATTTATCGGGGTTATTTGGAAGGACATAAATTTATTACTCCAACTTCTATTTCCCAAGTTGTAGAACAAGTGGCACGAATTATTGTTATTATTTTAGGTTCTTACATGGCTTTACGAGTTTTTAATCTTTCGTTAAGGACTGCTGTTGGAATTGCTACTTTTGGGGCGACAGCAGGAGCGATTGTTGCTTATTTCTATCTTTTGGATAAAGTTCGGAAGAATAGAGCCCAACTTATGGAGAAAGAAAAAGAAGTTGATGAGCCTTATATTAGGACAAGAGAAATTCTTAAGAAGATCTTTTGGTATGCCTTACCTTTTATTATGATTGACGTTTTTAAATCTTGTTATGATTTTATTGACATGACAACTCTTGTCAAGACCATGGTCAATAGCATTGGTTATACGGCTTCACAAGCAGAGAATATTATGAGTGTGATTTCTACTTGGGGGAATAAAATCAATATGATTATTGTGTCTATTTCAACTGGTATTATTGTCAGCTTAATTCCAAACTTGACGGCTGCTTCGGTTCGAGGAGATAAAAAAGATGTTCATCATAAGATCAATCAAACTTTACAAGTATTACTATTTATTTCCGTTCCTATGACGATTGGACTATCTTTCTTAGCTACGCCAGTGTGGGATGTATTCTATGGAAATAATTCTGTTTATGGAGCAGAAATTATTCGCTACTTTGTTTTTGTAGGCCTTATTATTTCTACTTATACGGCTTTAGTATCGATTGTTCAAGTGTTGAAATATTACAAAGAAGTATTAATTTCTTTGGTGGCAGGAGTTTTAATTAAACTTCTTTGCAATGTTGCTTTTATGAAGTTATTTGCTGCTTTGGGATTTTTACCAGTTTATGGTTCTATTACCGCAACGATCTTAGGCTATGCGGTAGGTATTGTTCTCTGCCTTATTTTCTTACGTCGTAAATGTGGAGTAAGTTATATGCCAACGCTTAAGATTTTAGGTAAAATCATTTTGGCTGATGTTTTAATGGTGGCAGCGCTTATGTTGGTTCATCTTATCATTCCAATTTCTTCTAGTAGTAGATTATTAAATATTCCCCTTATTCTTGTTTATACAATAATTGGTGGAGGAGTTTACTTCTTTGTTTGTCATAAGTTTGGTTTAATTAAAGAAGTTTTAGGTGAAAGATTCTTAAATAGATTTAAAAGAAAGAGGAAATAATATGCAATTAGAACATTTAGAAGTGGAAGAATTTCGTGAATTTTTAGAAGGACATCCGTTAAGAAGTTTTATGCAGACGCCAGAAATTGGTAGAGTCCGAGAAATGAATGGATGGACAGTAGAGTATTTAGGCTTAAAAGAAAAAGGAAAGATTGTAGCGGGAACGATGTTACTTTCTAAAAAACGTCATTTTGGAAAGAAAGAGTTTTATGCTTTGCGAGGGCCTCTTTTGAATTATGAAGATCCTAAAATGGTTTCTTGTTTCTTTTCTTTGTTGAAAAAACATGTTCAAAAAAATTCTGGTTATGTGTTAAGAATTGATCCTTATTTGGTTTATCAATCACGAAATGGAGCAGGGGAAGTGGTACCGGGAGTTGATCATCGTAGTTGTGTAGAGCAATTGTTATCGCTTGGTTTTCATAAAGTGAAAGAAAAAGATCAAGAACAAGTTTCTTTTATGTATGTTTTAGATTTAGAAGGAAAAAGTGAAGAAGAAATTCTAAAAAATATGAAGCCAAACACTCGTAATACCATTCGTAAGACTTTGAAAAATGGAATTGAGATCAAAGAGTTGACACGAGATGAGTTGACTATATTTTTAAAGATTATGGAAGAAACAGGAAAAAGAAAAGGGTTTGCGATTCGGGATCTTACTTATTATCAACATATGTATGATGTTTTCCATGATCGGGGCGAGATTAAGTATTTGGTTACTACTTTAAATTTAAAGCACCATATTGAATTGTTAGAAAAAGAAAAAGAAGAAGCAATTGCAGACAAGGAAAAATTATCAGATGCAAAATACAATGATGGCAAAAGAAAATCTTTTGATACTACCATTAAGAGTTTAGAAAAAAGAATTGCGCAAGCGCAAGAAATCTTAGAAAAAGATGGCGAAGAAATTACTTTATCTGGTTCTATGTTTGTTATGACTCAACCGGAAATTATTTATTTATCCAGTGGAAATTATGAAGAATATATGATGTATAATTCTCAATACTTAATTCAGTGGGAAATGATTAAATATGGGATTGAACATCACTATAAGCGTTATAATTTTTATGGTATTCCTAGTAGTTTTGATAAGAATGATAAAGATTATGGAATTTATGAATTTAAAACAGGCTTCAATGGTTATGTAGAACAATTAATTGGGGAATATGAAATGTGTACTTCTTTTGTTTACTATCTTATTAAACTGCTTCGTAAATTAAAATGATTTGCTATAAATCAATTTATATGGTAAAATGAATATGTAAGAAAAACTTACATAAAATATAAAAAAGAGAAACATTTTGGTTGCAAGTGAATGTCTCCTCTGATAATTTGGTTTGACACTCTTCAAATGCTAATGTTGAGTGTCTATTTTATTTTTAAGATGAGTACTAAGAAGGCCAGACTAAATAAAATCATGGGAATGAGCTTTAGGACTTCTATGATAAAAGTTTTCGTCTTCATACCGCTCCTCCTTTCTTTGGAAGGAGGTGACACTCACATCAAATGTTCCTAGGAAAATTATAACTTATAGAAGATTATAAAACGAGAAAATAAGCCATATTACGAAAGCTCGTATTAGTGATGGCTTATTTTTTTCTTATATTTTTTAATTTGTGATAAAGATTATAACTAAAGTGATAGACATGATACCAGAAAGGACTAATAATAAGATCAAACTCTCCAATGAGTTCTACTACTTGTCCTCCAAAACTTTTTTTAAATAAGTAAAGTCCTAAAAGAGGATTGTTTTCACTAAAGTCTCCTGTAATACCATAGAAATTATAAAGCTTATAATGATGATCAAGCGCATATTTTATACCTGCAAAGTGAAGGGTATAAGCGGATTGGAAATTCATTAATTCTTTTTTAGATCCTCCGTAAAGAGATAATACTTCATTTCCATAAACTAAGAAGAGAATCCCTCCTAGGACGGTTTTTTTGCCATATTTTGCTTCTTGTTCTTGTGCTTTTTCAATATTTTGTTTTAAGCGTTCTACTTCTTTTTGATCGGCTTCTTGCTTTTTGTTGTATTTGGCTTCGTTCATAGGTTTTTCTTTTTTCTCAAATTGTTCTTTTCTTTTGGCAATTTCTTCTTCTAATTGTTTGATTTGTTTTTTGGTATTTTTGATTTCTTCTTCAAAATCTACTTCGGCAATTAATATTTTTAGAATACCAGCATCATGAAGACTATCCCACATATGTTCATAGTAGGATAAAGGGCGATCAATAAATTCTCTTCTTTCTCCCGTATGTTGCATGATTTCTTTAAAGATAGGGATTTCTTCTCGTTTGATTTCTCTTGTTTTTACTCCAAGACGTTCGTTCTTCCTTAAGATTTGTCTTGTCTTTGGATCCATATCCTTCATAATATCTTCGATGGTTTTGTTTTCGGTAGTGATGGTATGTATCCATCTTGGTTGTAAGGTATCCTGCATGGTATTAAAGCCAAAGTGCTTGTATCCCAAGTCTTTTAGGTTCTGGACTACTGCTTTATTTTCTTTTCCTTCTTTTACAATATCGCCATTGATATCTCGTTCTTGATACATGACGTAAGGATCGATTTTGACAAAGATTGCTTTCTTTTCTTTGGCAAATTTTTTGATTCCTTCGGTGAAGGCTTTTAATAATTTTTTATCATGATAATCAATTAGAAATCCTCTTGGAGAATAAAACATTTTCTTCTTTATCAGAGGAACGGTTTTTGATAGCATTAAGGCGGCGGCGATAACTTTGTCTTTTTCTTTTAAGCCAACATAATAAGCATCCCAACCATTACCTTTTTTTAAAGCTGCCCATTCTTTGGTTTGATGGAACGTAATTTCTTCATTTTTTTTGGCAAATTCTTCAAATTCTTTTTCATTTAACTCGCTGAACTTCATTTTTTAGCTCCTTCTTTTTTCTTTTTTTAATTAGATTTCGATAGATTGGTACTAATTTTGTGAATGCAAAGTAATAGATTGGTTTGAGGACATAATCAAACTCTCCCATAAATTCGATATAGTCTCCTCCAAATTTTTTCTTAAACTCATGAAGGCCCAAGCGAGGATTTTCTTTGGATAAATCTCCAATGGTTCCAAATTGATCGTAGATTTTTAAGCCTTCGTTTTTGCAATAGGTCAAATGCTCTAGATAAGTATGATAATTGGTATAAGTATCCGTTAGAATATTGTGGTTTCCAGCATATAATACCCAAGCTTTATTACCATATTCTACAATCATGTGAGCTGAGAGAGTAATGTCATTGCCATACTCTTTTTTTATTTCTTGGTGATAGGTAATATCTTTGGTTATTTTTTCTAATTGCCGATCTAGATCTTTTAATTTATTTTTGGCACTTTTTGATAAATTTTCTTGTGGAAATTCTCTTTTTTTGGCTTCTAAGGCTTCTTTTTCTTCCTCTTCTACTTTTAACATTTCATCCATATTGACTTTTCCTAGAAAGAGAATGGCTTTATCTTTTCGATTGAATAGGCGATAAAGGGTTTCATAATAATCAAGAGGATAAGAGACAAAATCTTTTCGATCTTCAGTTAACATCATGAGGTGATAAAATTCTTTTAAATCTTTTTCGGTTCCGATTTCTACTTTGGTTTTTAACTTTAACGATTTGTTGATTCTTTGTTTTGTCGTTTTAGAAAAATGGCTTTCGATTTCTTTCATACTTTGATTGAGATCAATTCGAAATGTATATCTTGGTTGCATGGTTTCAAAGTTTTTGGTAAAGCCTAGATGACGGTAACCTAACTTTTTTAAATGCTGAAATATTTTCTGCTCTTTTTTTTCTTCTTCGATAATAGTTCCATCGTACTTTTCTCTTTGCCAGATGATATCCGGATCAATTTTCACATAGATCGCTTTGTGCTTTTTGGCAAAAGCAATAATTTTTTTGGTAAATTCCTCTAATATGCTTTCATTATGAAAATCTAAGACATATCCTCTTGGAGCATAAAAGTAACATAATTTTAAGGGAAGTGTTTTCTTTAATAATAAAGTAGCAGCTTGGATTTCATTATTTTCATCCACTAATCCTAAAAAATAAGGCGTTAGATGACGCTTTTCTTGTGCTAACTCTCCCCAAGCGAGAGATTGCAAAAAATGACTTTTATAAGGGTTATTTCTAACAAAATCATCATATCTTTCTTTTTCTAATTCTACTAATTCCATTACTCTCATCCTTTTTCACTTCCAGTATAGTGGAGTTCTTTGGAAATGTCAATTTTAGTATGTGCTGAAAAAAGGGGAAAAACACTAGGATCTTTTGGTGATTTCTACTAAAACAGGGTAATGATCACTAAAACACTTTAGTTTTTCTTCTTTGATCACTTGATACTTTTTAACTTTAAAACAGTTCGAAAGAAAGATATGATCAATCGCTCGTTCTTTGGTATGAGTTTTAAAGGTTTTTTCCATAATGGGAACACGGCTAATGTTAAGTTTCGCTAGTTCCTTGATAAATTCCTTCATCAAGGAATTATAAATCGTCATATTAAAATCTCCTGTTAAAATAATGGGAACATTACTTTCTTTAATATATTTTAAAAGCTCTTTTAGCTGTTTTTTTCGTACTTTTTTATTTTCAAAACTAAGATGGGTATTTAAAAAGCAGATCGTTCCAAATTCTTTTGTATTTAGATAATTTATAGTTAATATTCTTGGTATCAAAGTAGGAAGAAAAGGAAGAAAAAAGGTTTGTTCTTTTATGATCTTTTGATTGGTAAAAATAGGGTTTGCTTCATTGTATTTTTTAAACAAATGGGTTTTTAAGCGAAAATCTCCTGTTACTTTATAACTTCCTTTTAAAGTTTCTTCTAATCTTTGGTAATACCAGATCGTAACTTCTTGCATGCCTAGAATATCGACCTGATATTTTTTTAGAAATTCTTTTAAAAGCAGAATGTTATCTTGTTTTTTTGTTTTACCATCATACTTTTTTAAATAGAATTTATTTTGGACATTCATGGTACCGATCATCATAATATCACTTCCTTTTTCTATCATAACAAAAAAAGAGGTTTCCCTCTACATCATATATTTGTTTCCATTGTTTCCATACCCTGTATTTTGACTGGAAAGTGGGGTGATCATGCTATTTTCTATTTGATTTAATCTTTGATCCATTCTTCTTAGTTGTCTTTCGATTCGATTCACTTGATTTTCTAGATTGTTGATTCGCTCATTCATACGAGGATTATTGTCTTGCCAAGGCATATTATTTGGTCCTGTCATAGGGGGAAACATTCCATATGGAGGCATATTATTCATCATCTTCATCGATTCCTTTCAATTTATTATATGCTTCTTTCTATAAGATGTGTTAAAATATAGGCGGGAGGAATTTATGCGGCTTAGAAATGTTAAAAATAAAGAAATAATTTTAAAAGAATGTCCTTATTTCATAGAAAATGGGGAAGACTATAGAGGAAAGTGGCAAGAAGTTTTTGGGAATAAGAATCCTATCTATCTTGAGATTGGAATGGGAAAGGGAAACTTTTTAATTCAGAATGCTCTTTTGCATAAAGATATTAACTTTATTGGAATTGAAAAGTTTGATAGTGTGTTAGCACGTGCTATTCCTAAAATACCAGAAGGACTTACGAATTTTAAAATTTTACGAATGGATGCGGTTGAAATTGAAAAAGTGTTTGATCATGAAATCAGTCATTTGTTTCTTAATTTTTCGGATCCTTGGCCCAAAGCAAGACATGCATTCCGAAGACTTACTAGTCCCTTATTTTTAAAACGCTATGATTCTATTTTCAAAAAAGAGAAAGAAATTGAAATGAAAACCGATAATGAAGCGTTATTTGTCTATTCTTTACAGACTTTAACACAAGCAGGTTATGCCCTTTTTGATCTTTCTTTTGATTATCATAAAACTCATACTAACATTATTATGAGTGAATATGAAGAACGTTTTGTAAATCAAGGAAATGTCGTCTTTTATCTTTTTGCGAAAAAAAGATGAAATTCTCCTTAATATTTGTTATAATACTATAAGAGTAGGTGAATATGTTGAAAAAAATACTAATATTAATCCTTCTCATATGTTTGGCCACAGGATGTACAAATCTTTCGAATCAAGATCTTGATGGAATTGTTTCCTCTATGTTAGAGAAAGAGAATACTCTTTATAATGTTGTCTTTGATGGCTATAAATATTATTTGCCAAAAGGATTAAAGTTTGTATCCAAAGACGATTATAATGCACATCTTTTGGATGGGAAAAACAATAGCTTTTATCTTTATGTTGATGTTTTAAGTTATTATAATAATACCAAACTAGACTATGAAGAAAATAAAGATGCTTATTATTCTAAAAAATTAGATTATAGGAATCAAGAAGGCTATTTAGAAATTACCGAGATAGGGGAAAATGGTTATTATTTTATTGAATATATGTATCATTATGGAAAAATGGAGGCGTATGTCAAGGAAGAAGATATTAAGGATGCAGTAACTTATATGAGTAGTGTTTTGTCTTCTTTAACCTTTAATCGGACGGTTTTAGAGACTTTAATTGGTAATAATATTATCGATTATAAAGAAGAAACTTATGATGTCATGAAGCCAAAAGGAAATAATGTTACGCAAGATACTTATCTTGATTATGTAGAACGTTATGATAATTATGAAGAATATGGTAATAACGATACGGACGAAGATAGTATTGATATTAATATAACCGAATAAAGAGGTGAACAAAATGAAATTATTAGATAAATTAAAAAATGCACTTTTTGAAGAAGAATATGTGGAAGTAGAAGAAAAACCGAAGGCTCCAAAAAAAGAAAAACCAATCGCTAAAAAAATAGTATTACCAGAACAGAAAAAAGAGGTAAAACAATCTTTTATAGAGGAAGAAGAAAAAGAAGAAATTATAGAAGAGCCGAAAAAGGATTTTAAATTTCCTGCTATTTTAGAGGATGATTTCATTGAAATGGAACATCCTAAGGAAGAAGAAAAGAAAGAAGAAGTAAAACTTCCTCCGAAAGAGGAAAAACAAGATATTCCCATCTATTCTTATCAAGAAGAAAAACCAAAGAAAGAATCTCATTTATATGGTGGAAAGCAAGAAATTAATTTAGATATGCCTACTTATGGTGGTAGTTATGAGAAGAAACAAGAGAAAAAGGTGTTTCATCCTTCTCCTATTATCTCTCCTATTTATGGAGTGATTGAGGAAGGAGAATCAAAGGCAGAAAGTGAACCAAAACATGAGATAAGACTTACAAGTAGTTATTCTTCAAGAAAGTTAGATGTTGATGCGGTAAGGGCGAAAGCGTATGGTGATACGGATGATATTTTTGAAGAAGAATTAAAACCAAGTGAAACGAAAACAAATATGGAAAAAGAAACCGTAGAAGAAGATAATGGTTTGGAACAAGAAGATACCCTTTTAATGGATATTACGGATACTTCTCCAACTGTACCAAAAGTAACCGTTGGTGATGCAGAAGAATATTTTCAAGATTTAGGTTTAGAATATAATATAGATTACAAAGATGCTTCGCATGAAAGAGCGACAGGTAGAAGAGTAGATCTAAGAAAAGAAAAAAAGAATGAAAAACCAAAAGAAGATGGATTAGAAGATAATTTATTTGAATTAATTGATTCAATGTATGAAGAAAAGGAAGGAGAATAGAATATGGAATTTTGGCAAGAGTTTTTACCGATTGTATTATACTGCTCTTTAATTGTCTTTGTAATCATATTGATTGTACTTGCAATTAAAGCGATAGGGACATTAACGAAAGTAAATACGCTAATTGATGATGCTCAAGAGAAAATGGATAGTTTGAATGGAGTATTTCATCTAGTGGATACGGTAACAGATAAAGTCTCTTTTATTACCGATACTTTTGTATCGGGGATTGCAGGTGCAATTTCAAAATTTTTTCAAAAAAAGAAAAAGGAGGAATAAGAAAATGAGTTGTGAGAAAAAAAGTGGATTTGGTAAATTTATCGCAGGAGTTGCGATTGGTGTTGGATTAGGTGTTTTATTCGCACCAAAAAAAGGAAGTGAAACAAGAGCAGATTTGAAAAAGAAGCTTGATGATCTTGTCAATAAAATTAAAGATATTGATGCCGATGAAGTCAAAGAAGCTTTTGAAGAAAAAGTAGCAGAAATTAAAGAACAACTAGCTGACCTTGATAAAGAAAAAGTATTAAAAGTAGCGAAAGAAAAAGGGGAAGCGATTAAAAGAAAATGTCAAGATTTAGTGAATTTAGCGGTAGCGAAAGGAACCCCTGTTTTAGAAAAAGCAGCAGAAGATGTTAGAGTCAAAACCATCGCTGTCATTAAAGATGTTTTAGCAAAACTAGAAAAGAAAGATGAAGCGAAAGAAGAAAAGAAATAATTTCCTAAAGAAGATTTACCAGTTTGGTGAGTCTTTTTTTGTTTTTTGGATTTTTCATTAAACTTTATAACTAAAAAACTAGGGTGTTGACACCCTAGTAAAGTATTAGATACAAAGAAAATTTTCACTCTATCATTTTATTCATACTTTCTAATATTTTTTCTTTCGAATATCTTTTCGAAGTATTACTCATTTCTAGTTCTGCTTCTTGTAATTTTTCATAAACAAGATCATCAAAAAAATTTGAGCGGACTTCAAAAGGTAATTTTTGTTCTCTTAATACTGCTTTCATAAACATATTAATTGCTGTAGAAACATTCATACCAACATTATCACAAAACTGTTCAAAATTTTTCTTATCATTTGCATCAGCTTGAACATTTAAGGTTGAGGTTTCCATGATCTTCCTCCGTTTTCATTCTATTTATATGATAATTTTATGCTATTGTCAACATATTGTGCTATATTAGCATAGCATTATATTGTATTGCTACTGTTTGTTATTTCTATTGGTTTGTTTTCTTTGATTTTTCTTAATTTTTCCAAAATATAGCGGGATTCCAAAAAAATCTTGAAAGAAGGTATATTCGATGTTATACTCTAAATAAAGATAGGTAGTAAAGAGGGTGTTATAAATGCAGAAGGGGATTTTAAAAAGTCAAAAAAAATTTGTTTTTGCATATATAAACAATTGTTCGATTGGGGGGGGCTTTAGAATTACCTTATAGCATAAGGCTTTTTCATCGTGTCAAAATAAGAATAGGATGTAGAGATCCTGTTCTTTTTTCTTTTCTAGAATGATTCTATGTGTTAGAATAAAAATAGAAGATCTAGGGAAGGATAAAATAGAAGGAGTGTAAGAAAAAAATGAAAAAGAAAGAAAAGATTGTATTAGTAGGATTAATTCTATTACTAGTTGTAACCATTGTAGGAGTAAGTTATGCGGCTTTTTCTTATAGTAAAAGAGGAGAAAAAGTAAATACGATCACAACTGGTCAAATTGTGATGACT
>DVKE01000056.1 GCA_018716225.1 Candidatus Onthousia faecigallinarum
GCCCAAAGTTATAAAGAGGCACGAGCGATTGTAGGAGATTGGAAGGAAGGAGGAGAAATCGTGGACGAATTAGAGAAACTAAGATACAACGATGAATTTAATGCGGTTTATGATGCCGAAATTGTACAGAAGAAGTTAGAGAATTCAGCTAGGAAAGAAGGCGAAAAGCAAAAAGAAAAAGAAATTGCTCATTCCATGCTAAAAGATAATGTTCCCTATAGTACGATTTCAAAGTATACAGGATTAAGTAAACAAGAAATATTAAGTTTACGATAAGAAGGAGAAAGGAATCCTTCTTTTTTGAAAACAAACGAAAGCTATCCTAAAAAACTCCCCTTTCCAAAAATTCAAAAACAGAGTATAATATTTCTATAGAAAATGGAAGGAGAGAAAAATGAAATTTGAATATCTCATTATCTTATTAGTCTTAGTCATTATTTTGTTAGCGGTATTAAAGGCCAATAAAAAGGATGCGGAATTAGACTTAAATAAACTAGTAGAATGCTTAGGAGGAAAAGAAAATATTCTTCAAACGGAAACAAAGTTATCTCGTTTTATTGTAACCTTAAAAGATGTTTCCAAAGCCAATAAAGAGGGCATTCAAAAACTAGGAGCCAAAGGGATTGTAGAGATCAATAATCAACTAAAAATTATTTTAGGGCCAGAATCGAAACAATTAAAAAAATATATTGATGAACTAAAGTAAGACAAATTTCTTACTTTTTTCTTTTTTTCGACAAATTTCGACATTCTTATCACATATAATGATGACAAGGAGTGATCGTATGACTTATATTGAAATCATTTTAAATAATTGTATCTATTTATTTTGTCCTTTATCCATTTATTTACTCTATACCATTTATAACCGTAATATTGATAAAGAAACAGGGGATCTTGCCTTTGAAATTGCCATTCTTTCTTCTCTTTATTTTATTTTACGATTTGGTCTTCCTCTTCATGAAAAGTATCCTACCATGATGTATGATATTCCTCTTTTGCTCTGTTATTGTAAAAAGCGTCCTAAGTTTGCTTTGCTCGTTTCTCTTTTAATTATCGCTTATCAAACGGCCTTTCTATCTTTTCAACCTCTTTTATTAATCCTAGAATATACCTTATACTTTGGTCTTTATTACTACCAAAACAAGAAAAAAGAGTGGCATGTCAAAGACTTCTTACAAGCCTTTATTATTATAAAAAGCTTCTTTTTAGCTTTGGAAACTTTCTTAGTGATCAATCCGATAGGTACTTATCAAGCAAATATCATCTCTTTATTTATCCTCATTATAATTCTTTATTTTATTGCTTACTTAGTTCTTTCTTTTTTTCAAAAAGGGGAGAAAATTGTCGAATTAAATAATGACTTATACAATATCGAAAAAGAAAAAGAATTAAGAAGTTCTCTTTTTAAAGTCACGCATGAGATTAAAAATCCGATCGCTGTTTGTAAGGGTTATTTGGATATGTTGGATATTCACAATGAGAAAAAGTTAAAAAAATACATTCCTATCGTAAAAGAAGAGATCAATCGAACCTTAATTCTAATGGATGATTTTCTAGATTATACCAAAATTAAGATCGAAAAAGAGGAGCTTGACCTCTGCTTTCTATTAGAAGAGATGGAAGAATCTTTAAAATCTTTATTTAAAGAAAAAAATATTGTCTCAAGATTTTGTATTCCTGAAACTGAAATTTATATTTTAGGAGACTATAATCGCTTAAAACAAGTCTTAATCAATCTATTAAAAAATGCCGTCGAAGCGAAGGATGAACAAAAGAGTGATTCTTTTATTTGGGTCTTTACCGAAGAAGAAAAAGATACGATTAGTATTATTATTGAAGATAATGGCATTGGAATGGATCAAGAGACGTTAAGTCATATTAGTGAAATGTTTTTTACTACCAAAAAAAGGGGAAGTGGTTTAGGAGTTGGACTGTCCAAAGAAATTATTGAATTGCATCAGGGAAGTTTAATTTATCAGTCGGAAAAAGGGAAGGGAACAAGAGTAAAATTGACTTTACCAAAAGAAGAAAACATGACATAATAAAAAAGGATAGGAGTTATTATGTGGGATGTAGTAAAAATAAAAGAAGATTTGAAGAAAATGTTATCAGAAGAAAGATATCAACACTGTTTAAGAACCGCTGAAGTGGCCAAAGAGTTAGCGAAACATTATCATTATGATCAAGAAAAAGCTTATGTTACTGCCCTTGTTCATGATATAGCCAAAGAGTTTAGTGAGAAGGAAAACGAAGAGTTTGTAAAGAAGCATCAGTTGGATAAAGCCCTATTAAACGAAAAAAACAAAAAATTTATTCATGGCTTTCTAGGAGCTGAAATAGCCAAAGAAAAATTTCATTTTGATGATGAGATGTGTGAGGCGATAAGATATCACACAGCGGGAAAAGAAAACATGGGAAAGTTAGCGTTAATTGTAGCTTTAGCAGATAAGATTGAACCAGGTAAAAAATATAAAGGGATTGAACAAGAACGTGCATTAGCTTATCAATCGTTAGAAGAAGCCTTTCTTTACTGTCTTGAGATGAATTTAATTCATTTACAACAAGAAGGCAAAAAGATTCATCCTCAAACAGAAAAAAGTATTGCCTATTTAAAAAAGGTTTTACAAAATTGACTTTATTCCAAAAAGAAATCTTGAAAGAAGGTATATTCGATGTTATACTCTAAATAAAGATAGGTAGTAAAGAGGGTGTTATAAATGCAGAAGGGGATTTTAAAAAGTCAAAAAAAATTTGTT
>DVKE01000057.1 GCA_018716225.1 Candidatus Onthousia faecigallinarum
TTGTTTTGTTTTTATAGTATTATTCATTACTGACATATGAATTTTCCTTTCTTTTTTGCCGAAAAGATATTATAGATTATTCATATGTCTTTTTCAATATTGAAGTGTTGCACTTCAAATTTAAATTAACAAATGCAATTTTTTTTGACAAATAGAGTACTTTCTGTTAGAATAAGAACCATTCAGGGAGTTGTGGGTGAAACAAATGAAATTAGTTTTGAAATTAAATGAAATAAAAAGATTTTGTATCAAAGGAAAACGTTATTTTTCTTTCTTGTTTATATTTTTCTATATTCTTGCGATTTTCTTTCTCTTTTTCTATAATGATTTTCATTTCTTTTCAGTCAAACAAGATCGAAGTCTTTCTATTTTAGAAGTAGAAGCGAAGGCGATTGAGACAGAGGATACTACTATTAATGAAATTCAAAAAAAAGTGCTTAGTATGAATCCTTCTATTTCGAATGTCAAAATAGAGGAGGTAAATACTTCCAAAGTGACAGAGCAAGCTTCTGCTTCTACAGCTTCACAAGCTACACCGTCTGTGCCAGCATCTTCTCCTGCTCCAACTACATCACCGGCATGGCCAACCGGTTCTTGTGGTTATATCAGTAACAATTTTGCTTCTTATCATGATGGTATTGATATCGCTGGTTGTCCTTATAATTCGAATATCTATGCCGCTATGAGTGGAACAGTTGTAACGGTAAGTACAAAATATGATAATGGTCTTTATATTGTGATACAACATGATAACGGACAGTATACCATGTATGCTCATCTTGCCAATGCTTATGTTAGTGTTGGACAACGAGTAGAAACCGCTCAAGTGATTGCCGGTATGGGAAGAAGTGGAAATGCCACAGGAGTTCATTTACATTTCTCATTATGGACCGCTTATCCTTATATAGGTTCAGCATTAAGTCCTTGGCAGTTATATTAAAACAAAAAAAGCTTTTGCAAGCTTTTTTATTTTCTCATACCATAGCGTTTCATATAATTCTGGAATAATTCTTCAAAGGCATTATAATGAACGATTTCTCTTTGCCTTAACCAAATAAGAGGCCCTAAAACATCGGGATCATCGGTTAAGTCAATTAAGTTTTCATAAACAGCTCTTGCTTTTTGCTCGGCTGCCATATTTTCCGATAAATCAGCGATGGGGTCTCCTGTAGTAGCAAAGTAGGCCACAGTAAAAGGAACTCCGTTGGCATCGGTTGGATAAAGGGCTCGATTATGTTCGGCATAGTTTGGATCAAGACCAGCTGCTTTTATTTCTTCAATTGTTGCATCTTTCATTAATTGATAGACCATTGTCGAGATCATTTCTACATGGGCTAGTTCTTCGGTACCTATATCAGTTAAAAGCGCTTGTCCCTTGGTATCTGGCATAGTGTATCTTTGATTTAAATAACGAAGAGCAGCTGCCAATTCGCCATTGGAACCTCCATACTGAGTAATTAATAACTTTGCCATTCTTAAATCTTTTTTCTTAATATTGATTGGATATTGTAATCTTTTTCTATATTGCCACATAATTACATTCCTCCTGTACTCCATGGGAAGGCCTGCGCTTCCCACATAAATGGGCTAGTATTTAAAGTATCGCTGCTCGTAGTAAGGGGTCCATATTTCTTTTCATACTCCATCATTAATTGATTTCCTTGTCTACGATATTGATTAAATAAATCGAGTATATTTCCATCCTGAGGATGAAGATCTAAATAAAGATTTAAATCATGGGCGGCAAATTCTGCTTCCGCCATTTGCAAGAAAAGTCGTTCTTGTTCATCGGAAGCATTTAAAGTTTGCGGTTGATAATTCTTATACGGTGTATAAGTATTGGCAAACATATTTCCTTTCGTGAATCCTTCCGTAGAAGAGAAAAGGGTTGGATTATCTCCAAAAGTTCTCATATCATTTCTTGTTTTATAATATGGAACATGGTAATATTGATTCATAAAATTCTCCTTTCATTTTACTCTATTCAAAGTAGAAAAAGCAGTCTGGACGTTTTCCCTAAAAATAGGAAAAAATCCCAGTTGGGATTCTATCTTCGCCAAAATGGTGGTCTTACGAAAACAGGCCCACCCATGATTGGTGGGTAAAATGGCCTATTAAAGTTTGGGTAAAACGGCATTGGAACAAAATAAGGCCTTGGCCGTATGGAAGAACCAATTCCATAGCCGATTGCCCCTCCTACCAAAAAAGGTACCACTCCTCGTTGATTGTTAGCATAAGAACCCCTTCGATTTGGCATATTATAATTAGAATACATAAAAACACATCCTTATGATGATAGAATATGCTATAATGGAAAAGTAAGAAAGGAAGATAGCCTATGGATGAGAGAATGAGAAAGTTAGCGGAGATGATTTGCAATTATTCTTTGAATTTGCAACCACAAGAAAAGCTTTATATTTCTTATGGTAGTATCGCTTGCCAAGAACTTGTTAAAGAATTAGTGAAAATAGCAAGTAGAAAAGGGGCCTTTGTTTATACGGAATTAAATGATTTAGAATTAGAGGCTTTAAGAAAAAGAGAAATAAAGGAAGAAAATATTTCTATGATTACGGAATTAGAAGAAGCGAAAATTGCTTATTTTGATGCCTTTGTTTATTTGAAATATTCTATTAATGATTATGAATTGAAAACTCTTGATGATCAAAAAAGACAAAAATTAAATAAGGCAGTAGAACATTCGATCAATGTAAGAGCCAATGAAAAGAAATGGGTATTGTTAAATTATCCCAGTTTACTAGATGCTTATAAGAACAAAAGAAGTATAGAAGAATACTACAATTATGCGCTTGATGCTATGACGATAGATTATGAAGAATTATCTCATAAGATACAACCTTTAAAAGAGTTGATGGAAAAAACAAAAATGGTACATATTGTATCTCCTGGAACGGATTTAACTTTTTCCATTGAAAATATGCCGGCGGTTCCTTGCTTGGGAGAGAAAAATATTCCGGATGGTGAACTTTATACTGCTCCCGTTAAGAATAGTGTGAATGGTACCATTACTTATAATACTCCAAGCCCTTACCATGGTAATATCTATCATCATGTAAAACTTGTCTTTCAAGATGGTCAAATTATCGAAGCGACAAGTGATGAGGGAGATTTATTCCATACTATTTTCGCTACCGATGAGGGAGCAAGGTATGTGGGAGAATTTTCTCTTGGCTTTAATCCTAAGATCCTAGAACCAATGGAAGATATCTTATATGATGAAAAGATCTATGGCAGTTTACACTTTACACCAGGCTCTTGTTATGATGATTGTAACAATGGTAATCAGTCTGCTATTCATTGGGATCTTGTATTAATTCAAACCAAAGAATATGGTGGCGGAGAAATCTATTTTGATGATATTTTAATTCGTCAAGATGGTGAATTTGTAAAAGAAGAATTACAGATGTTGAACAAAAATCAGTAGAAAATGATGTTCAAAAAAAACACAGTGTGTTACAATAATAGTAGAGGTGATGATACTATGGCGAAAGAGAAAAAAGAAAAGGTAACGAAAAAAAAATATCTTATTTTAGGGGTAATTTATATTGCTGTAATTATTCTGGTATTATATCTTGCTAGTTGGTATCGGACTTATCGGGACTATCAGGAAAATATTCCGGTTTTAGCGAATGTTGTTCCGGAAATGAATCAAGAAGAACTTGATCACTATATTACAGAGAATCCCAATTTTATCTTATATTTGTGTTCTGCCAGTGATAGTACTTGTCGAGATTTTGAAACTGAGTTTAAAAAAGAAATCGAAAAGAATGATTGGAAGGAAGATCTTGCCTACATTAATATCGACAAAGAGCAAGAAAGTTCCTATTTAAAAAATCTTACCGATAAATATGCTTCCAAAGATTTAATGATAGCAAGAACTCCGGCACTTGCTGCTTTTGAAGATGGAAAAATAATAGCGGTGGAAGAAGGATTGAATGGGGCACCGATGACGATTAGTGAGGCAATACAATTTATGGATATTTATCATGGAGAAGGGGAGTAACCCTTTTTCTTTCGGAGGTAAAATATGAATCATATTGTTTTATTTGAACCAGAAATTCCGCAAAATACAGGTAATATTATGCGAACTTGTGTGGCAACAGGAACCAAACTTCACTTAATTCGTCCCTTTGGTTTTGCGTTGGATGATGCTCACTTAAAAAGAAGTGGGGTAAATTATATTGATAAGATAGAATATGAAATATATGATAATTGGGATGACTTTAAGGAAAAAAATGAGGGAATTTATTATTATTTTACCCGATATGGTCATAAACCTCATAGTAGCTTTGACTATCGTAATCAAGAGAATAAGGATCTTTATTTTATTTTCGGAAAAGAGTCAACAGGCATTCCCAAAGAAATATTACAACAAGATCTCGATCATTGTCTTCGTATTCCTATGACGTCCAATGTTCGGGCCTTAAATGTTTCCAATAGTGTGGCAATTGTCATTTATGAAGTGTTAAGACAACAAGATTATAAAGGATTATTACAAGAAGAACCAGATTGTTATAAAGGAAAGGATTATTTAGAAAAATAAAAAAGCGATAACCGTTTGAATTGATTATCACTTTTCTTATGCCGCTGTTGATTCTTCTTGTTCTGCTTGTTTCCGGAAGCTTCTAGCTTCTCTTGCACTCATACGTACCTTAGTACCATCTTCTAAACGAACAACTTGTAAATTTGGCTTTTGCTGTCTTTTAGTACGGTTTAAAGCATGAGATCTATTATTTGCCGTTAAAGGTTTTTTGTTTGTTACTTTAATTGCCATTCCTTTTCCCTCCTTATCATCCGTTCTGCTTTATAACTTTACCATAAAAACGAAGGAAAGTCAAACTTTTTTTCTTATTTTATATAATAAAAAAGAATAGAGAAGGAAAGAAATAGAACGATTTGAAGTATCTAAGAGATTAGCTTTTTTAAAAAGTGTTCATCAAAACTCTTAAAAAGTGTTCATCATTTTTCTTAAAAAGTGTTCATTTTTGTTGCTGAAAATAAAAATTTATGTTAATTTAATAGTAGGAGAGTGAAAGTATGAGCTTAACAGAAAAGGGTTATAAAGAAAGATTAATCGACAAAAAAATAGATAGATATTTAGATACTTTTGGAGCGGTTTTGATCGAAGGACCGAAATGGTGTGGGAAAACATGGACTGCTTTAAATCATGCGGAAAGTGCAGCCTATGTAACGGAGACTTCGACGAAAAGGTTGGCTTTGATAAATCCTAAAAATATTTTTTCTGATAAAAGACCGCAATTAATAGACGAATGGCCAATTGTTCCTGCTATATGGGATTCTGTAAGGCATGAGTGTGATAGAGGAAAAGGTCCGGGAAATTTTATTTTGACTGGTTCAACTACATTAAGAAAAGATACGACTAAAAAACAAATTTATCATTCAGGGGCTGGCAGAATTGCTCGATTGAAAATGGAAACAATGAGTTTGTATGAATCGGGAGATTCTACTGGAGAGGTAGCAATATCTGATATGCTAGATAATAAGGATATTAGTAAGCATATCAGAGAAATAGACTTAAAACAAATTGCTCATTTAATTATAAGAGGTGGGTGGCCAGAGAGTTTAAAAATCAAAGAAGAGAATTATTCTTTAATACCGAAAAGTTATATTGATTCTATTTTAAATGTTGAAATAGAAGAAGAAAAAGCTCGAGATAAGAACAAAATGAATATGTTGTTAAAATCTTTAGCAAGAAATGAATCTACTATAGCTAGTAATAAGACTCTTATAAAAGATATTGAAGAATATGAAACGGGGAATGATCTCTTAACAAGTAGGACTACGCTTCTTGATTATTTGGATTTTCTTGAACGTCTTCACTTAATAGAGAATCAAGAGTCCTATAGTTCTAATTATCGGTCTCCAGAGCGAGTAGGAAAATCGGTCAAAAGGCATCTTGTTGATCCGTCGTTAGCTTGTTCCTTATTAAATCTTAATGTAGATAGATTGATGAAAGATCTAAATACTTTTGGCTTTCTTTTCGAAGCTCTTGCCGAAAGAGATTTAAGAATTTATATGGATTATTTGGATGGAAAATTATATCATTTTAGAGATAATGTTAGTGGTTTAGAAGTGGATTCTATATTAGAGTTTGAAGATGGAGAATATGCAGCGGTAGAAATCAAATTAGGGTATAATGAAGTAGATGATGCGATTAAGAATTTAAAGGAATTCTATAATAATATGAGTAAAAAGCCTAAATTTATGTGTGTTATTGTTGGGGTTTTGGAAGCGGCTTATAAAGATCCGGATACTTCTATTTATATTGTTCCTCTTACGGCTTTAAGACCCTAGACATAGGGTATAAAAGAATTTATAACAAGAAAAGGTGATACTATGGCTTATATTAGCGTAAAAAATGTAACAAAAAAATACCAAATGGGAGAAATTGAGATCAATGCTCTTGATAATGTTTCTTTTGAAATTGAAAAGGGAGAACTGACCGTTATTTTAGGGCCTTCTGGAGCGGGAAAAACAACCATCCTAAATATCTTAGGCGGAATGGATACTGCTACTAGTGGTAGTGTGATTATTGATGGGGTTGATATTTCCAAATATAACAATCGCAAATTAACGGATTATCGTCGTTATGATATTGGTTTTGTCTTTCAATTTTATAATTTGATTGGGAATCTAACCGCTTTCGAGAATGTTTCTTTAGCGAGTCAAATCTGCAAAAAACCAATGGATAGTGAAGAAGCTTTAAAAAGAGTGGGATTATTAAACCGAAAAGATCATTTTCCTGCGCAACTATCAGGGGGAGAACAACAACGAGTTTCGATTGCCCGAGCCATTGCTAAAAATCCGAAAATTTTACTTTGTGATGAACCAACCGGTGCCCTAGACTCTAAAACAGGAAAAAAGATTATTGAACTGTTACAAGATACTTGTCATAAAACCAATACCACCACCATTATTATCACCCATAATGCCGTCATCGCCGAAATCGCTGATAAAGTCATTCGAGTCAAAAACGGGAAGATTGAAAGCATTACCAAGAATGATCATCCCAAACACGTAAAGGAGATTGATTGGTAATGTTAATCTTTAAAAATAGTTTGCGGAAAATTTGGAAATCCAAAGGACGTTTTCTTTCTTTAATTTTTATTGTTATTTTAGGAACTTCCTTTTTTGCGGGGGTAAGAGAAACGGCAAGTGATATGTTGAAGACGCTCGATCATTATTATGATGAAACTTCTCTCTATGATTTTAAAATTGTGAGTACCATGGGATTAACGGAAAAAGATTTGGAGTCCTTAAAAGAAATCGATGGCATTTCGGCTGTTGAGGGAGGCTATTCTTTTGATACCTTACTGGAAGGCAATGCGGTAAAAGTCCTTTCTTTAACGGATATTAGTAAAGTAACCTTAAGGGAAGGAAGAATGCCCGAGAATAATAGTGAATGTTTAGGGGAAGAAGGAGTTTTTTCTCTTGGAGATACCGTTACCATTGAAGATGATACCTACTTAAAAGAAAATACTTGTCAAGTAGTAGGAACGATCCAAAGTAGTAGTTATATTTATGAAAATAAAGGCATTACCACGGTAGGAGATGGAAAGTTAGATAGTTTTCTTTATGTACCAAAAGATAATTTTAAATTAGATTATTATACGGAGATTTATCTTTTAGTAGACGGGGCAAAGAAAGTGCTTTCTTATTCTAGTGAATATGATGATATGATTGCTAAGACGGATCAAAAGTTACAAGAATTAAAGCCTTTAAGAGAGACTGCTCGTTATGAAGAAATTTTAAAAGAAGCGATGGATAAAGTAGCTTCCGCGGAAAATGAATTGAACGATGTTAAAACGACCAATGAAGCGAAATTGAATGAAGCTTTAACCACTTTAAACTCGAATAAAATTCGATTAGATGAAGCTTCTACTTCTTATAACAATAATTTAGCACGTTTGAATCAAACCAAAGAAACAACGGAAACGGAATTAAACAATGGGTTTCAAGCTTTAAATGAGGCGAAGAATGAATTTAATCAAGCGTTAGCTTCGGCTGGCCTTTCGGTAGATTCTTTGCAACCGACCTTAGATACCCTCAATAGCAATATTGCTGATTTGGAAAAACAATTAGAAGGTTTGGATCAAACCAGCAGTTTGTATGAAACCTTAAATGCTACTTTAACCAAATTAAAAGAAAACAAAGCCAATATTGAAACATTAATCGCTACCAATCAGACCTTAATCGAACAAGAAACTACTTTGAATACTTCATCCGAAGCCTGGAACCAACAATATAGTAGATCCGTGGCTCAGTTAAATAGTGCCAAACAAGCACTTGATCAAGGCTATCAAGAACTTGATCAAGGTTATCAAGAATATAATGATAACTATAATCTTTATTTAGAAGAAATTGCCAAATATGAAGAAGAGATTGCCAAAGCCAAAGAAGAGATTAACAAGATTGAAAAGCCGGTTTGGTATTTATTGACAAGAGATGACCTAACGGGTTATACCGCTTTTTATGAAAGTGCTACCAAAGTGGATTCGATTGCCACAGTATTTCCTCTTTTCTTTATTTTAATCGCAGCTTTAATGGCTTTTAATACGATGAATCGTATGATTGAAGAAGAAAGAAGTGAAATAGGAGCTTTTGTTTCTTTAGGCTTTCATAAAACCACAATTTGTTGTAGTTATCTTCTTTACGTTTTTCTTGCTTGTATCATAGGACTTGCCATTGGATTAAGTATTGGTTATACCTTGATACCACGCATTCTTTATACCGTTTATGCTGCTTCCTTTACGATTCCAACCTTAATGACGTATGCCAATCCAACTGCCTGTCTTATCATTGTCTTAACGACCTTCCTGTTGATGAGTCTTGTGGCTCTTCTTAGTTTGGCTAAGGATTTTCGTCTTGCTCCTTCTACCATTTTAAGACCAGAAGCGCCTAAGAATGGGAAAAAGATCTTATTAGAAAAAGTTACTTTTTTCTGGCGCCATCTTTCTTTTTCTTGGAAGATTACTCTTCGTAATTTGTTCCGTTACAAAAAAAGAATTTTTATGACTGTCTTAGGCATTGCTGGCTGTACCGCTTTACTATTAACTGGGTTTGGAATTCGGGATAGTTTGAAAGATTTAATAGCGATTCAATATGAACAAATACAACATTATGATGCGACTTTTGTCTTAAGCAATAAAGAGAAACAAGAAGATGCCTTACTGGCCTTAAAAGAGAATGGTATTGAGGATTACCGCAAAACAAACATTTCTAGTTTTACCTTTAAAGCGGGGAACAAAAACTTAGATTTTACCTTGATTGCTTTCTTGGATTCGCAGGACCTTGATGATTTTGTAACGCTCCGTTCTCTTTCACAAGAATCACTTTCCCTTAGTGACAAAGGCGTTATTATCACTTCGAAAATGGCCGAGATGTTACATGCTTCTGTCGGAGAGAATGTTAGTATTCGTAATAGTGATAATGAACTTTATATTGTGCGGGTAGCGGGTATTTGTGAAAACTATATTAGTAATTATTTATACATGAATGAAGCTTATTACCAAGAGATCTTTCAGGATGATTCTTATAATAGTTTTCTTGTGAACTTAAAAGAAGACACCAATCAAGAAGAATTATCCAATCATTTATTAGAGACCGATGCTTTTTCTACCATTCAATATACAACCGATAATATGAAAATGTTTTATGATATTATCGCTGGTATGAATAATATTGTTTATCTGATTATCGCTTTTTCTTGTTTCCTTGCCATTACCGTTTTATACAATTTAACCATTATCAATATTAATGAAAGAACACGGGAGATTGCCACTTTAAAAGTACTGGGCTTTCGTGATAGAGAAGTGTCTAGTTATGTTTATCGGGAAACACTGATTTTAACCATTATAGGAATTGTAGTAGGTATTTTCTTAGGTCTTGGTCTCAATAACTTTGTCTTAATGATCGCTGAAACAGACGAAATTCTCTTTATTAAAACCATTCGGCCCCTAAGTTATCTTCTTACCTTCCTTATTATTCTTTTCTTTAGTGTTATTGTACAAATCATTACTTATTTCATTTTAAAAAAGATTGATATGATTTCTTCTTTAAAATCGGTGGAATAAGAAAAGTTTAAAGTCTTGAGGAATTTTTTCATTCAAGACTTTTTGTCTTTAAGAGAAGCAAAGAAAATCGAAAAAATGATCGAAAAAGGCTTTTTTCTTTTCCGTCTTATGATACAATAAAAAAAGAAAGGAGTGGAGTCTATGATCCCAATGTTATATGTCAAAAGTAATTATTCTCTTCTTTCTAGTTTGTTAACGATAGATACCATTATAAGAGTAAATAAAGAGGGCAATACCGGTTGTGCTGTGTTATGTGATGAGAATATGTATGGGACAATGGAATTCCTTAAAAAATGTCAAGCGGCAAACCTAAAAGCCGTCCTTGGTTTAGAGATGCATTTGGAAGATCATGACTTGCTTGCCTTTATCGAAAAAGAAGAAGGGTATTATAATTTAATTAAATTATCCACCCTTCAAAACAGTAAAGAATTAACGAAGCAGGAGGTGCTTCAACATCAAAAGGGGCTTATTTTCTGTTTGCCTTATGAAGGGAAAAGCTATTACTCTTTTTATGAAGAAAAGCTTGATAGTCTTTTTTTAGGTTATGAAAATAAGGAAGAAGAACAAGAAGGAAAAAAGCTCACTTCTCAAGTTGTTTTTTTACGAAAATGTCTTTATGAACATGAAAAAGAAAAAGACTATTTAAAATATTTATTCTTAATTCGAGATGGGAAAACCATTACCGATTCTACCACCTATGATTTGGACTTGAAAGCCTTGTGTGATGAGAAAGTTATTTCTTATAGTGATCAAGAAGGGCTTGATACCATTCAAAAGATCATTGATCGTTGTCATTTCACCTTGAGAGAATCTTCTTTATTATTACCCCTTTATCCTTGTCCGAAAGGGTTAAGTGCTGAAGTTTATTTGCAGGAGCTAGCGAAAAAAGGCTTGTTGAAACGTTTAAAAGGTCATATTCCAAAAGAATATCACGAACGCTTGGTTTATGAGCTTGATGTAATTATAAAGATGGGCTTTGCCAATTATTTTTTGGTGGTTTATGATTTTATTCGTTATGCCAAACAAAAGGGAATTTTAGTAGGCCCCGGAAGAGGAAGTGCGGCCGGCAGTTTAGTCGCTTATTGTCTTGGAATTACGGAAATTGATCCTCTAGAGTATGATCTTCTTTTTGAACGTTTCTTAAATCCGGAACGGGTGAGTATGCCGGATATTGATACCGATCTACCAGATGCCTATCGAGATGATGTGATCGCTTATGTAAGAAGAAAATATGGGGAAAAAAGAGTCGCTGGTATTGTTACCTTTGCTACTCTCGCCGCCAAACAAGTAATTCGCGATGTCGGTAGAGTTTTAAACATCCCCCTTTATAAAATTGATAAACTAAATTCTTATCTTCCGGCCATGTCGAGAGAATCTCTTCAAAAATTCTATCAAGAAAATATTGCCTTTCGAGAATTGATTGAACGAGATTCCACCTTGCAAAGATTGTTTCAAATCGCTAGTAAAATCGAAGGCTTTCCCCGACAAATTGGAACTCATGCCGCCGGTATTGTCATGTGTCAAAAAGATTTGGATGAAGTCATTCCTTTAACTAAATCCGATGATATGTATTTGACGAGTTATTCGATGAACTACCTAGAAGAATTAGGCCTTTTAAAAATGGATTTTTTAGGAATTAAGAATCTTACCATGATCATGAATATTTTAGAAGATATCAAGAAAAATAGTCAAAAGGAGGTTTCTTTCAATCAGATTCCTTTAACCGATCAAGCAGTCTATCAATTGTTTAGTAGGGCCGAAACAACAGGTATTTTTCAATTTGAATCAGCTGGAATGCGTAATTTTTTACGTAAATTAAAGCCCCATAATTTTGAAGATATTGTAGCGGCGATCGCTCTTTTCCGACCAGGTCCTGCCAGTAACATCGACACTTATATTGCCAGAAAAGAGGGAAGAGAAAAAGTGACTTACTACGATCCTTCCTTAGAGCCGATCTTGAAAAAGACTTATGGCATTATGATTTATCAAGAGCAGATTATGCAAACAGCCAATCTTTATGCCGGTTATTCCTTAGGGGAAGCGGACATTCTAAGAAGAGCGATCAGCAAGAAAAAAGTAGATGTTTTAAAACAAGAAGAAGCAAAATTTATTCAAAAAGCGCAAGAGAAAGGCCATGACCTAGCGACCACCAAAGAAATCTTTTCTCTTATCTTAAAATTTGCCGGCTATGGTTTTAATCGCTCTCACGCCGTCGCTTACTCTTTAGTTGCTTATAAAATGGCTTATTTAAAAGTACATTATAAAATAGAGTTTTATGTCGCTTTATTAAGTAATGTGATTGGGGTAGAGTCCAAAACAAGAGAGTACTTTATGGAAATTCGAAGTCATAATATCAAAATATTAAAACCAGATATCAACGAAAGTGAAATGAAATATACTCGCAAAGAAAATGGGATCTTAGTCCCTTTCTCTTGTATCAAAGGAATTGGTGTGACCGTTTGTAAAATGATTTTAGAAGCAAGAGAAAGCACACCTTTTAAAAATATTTTTGAGGCCTTTAGTCGCCTTGTAAGAAAGAAAGTAACCAAAAAACAATTAGAAACGTTGGTTTTAGCTGACTGTTTTCATTCTTTTGGTTATAGCAAAAAAGCCTTAATCGATCAGTTAGATGCCCTTTATAATTATGCGGAATTAACCAAAGATCTCGATCCAAGCTTGGTATTACGACCAGAATTAAAAGAAGAAAAAGAATATTCGAACTATACCTTATTAGAACAAGAACAAGAAGTCTTTGGCTTTTATATTAGCAATCACCCAACTACGGTTTATCGTAATAAGTTTGTTCATACTATTCTTTTAAATCAATTGGAACAGTATTATAATAAAACGGTAACCGTTTTCGTCATGATTGAAAAAGTAAAAGTAATTAAAACTAAGAAAGGCGAAGACATGGCCTTTGTAAGTGGGAGTGATGAGACAAAGATGATGGATTTTACTTTATTTCCAAAGGTATATGCGAATACACCACCTTTAAAGAAAGGAGATCTTTATTTAATGACCGGTACCGTTGAAAAAAGATTTAATCAAACACAAGTCATTGTGAATCAATTAAAGAAAGTAAAGGGGGAAGAGTATGAAGAAACAGACCATTTTTCTGCTTAGTAGCATCTTCTTTGCCCTTGATTTAGTTGTAAAACAAGTAATACGCCTTTTTTTAACTCATTCGCTTCCCTTAATTCCCCATTTTCTCTCCTTAACTTATACGGAGAATCGGGGAGCCGCTTGGGGCATTTTCGATCAATATCCTATTCTGTTAATAGGGATAGCCATCTTTTTTCTTTGGTTTCTGCTTCATAATATCAAACAAGAGGCCAAGATAAAAAAAATAACCGGTCTTGCTTATGCCCTTATTTTAGGAGGATTATTAGGAAATTTGTTTGATCGTTTGTTTTTTGGCTATGTGATTGATTATATCCAAGTCTTTTTGGGCAATTATGCCTTTCCAATCTTTAACTTAGCAGATACTTTTTTGGTGGTTGGTATCATTTTATGGATCATTGAAATAATAAGAGGTGAGAAACATGAACTTTGAAATAAAAGAAGAACAAGGAAGATTAGATGCGGTTTTAAGTGATTTAACAGGGGTAAGTCGTAGTAAGATTCAAAAGCAAATCAAAGAAAAAAAGGTAACGGTAAATGGTAAGACAGCCACAGCCAGTTATATAGTAAAGCCAAACGATGAGATTGTAATTCCTCCCTTTGAAAACGAAAGAGAAGAATTAAAGCCCTATGATCTTTCCTTAGACATTGTCTTTGAAAATGAAAATCTTATGGTAATTAATAAACCAAGTGGCTTAGTCGTGCATCCAGCTCCAGGGCACTATCAAGATACTTTAGTAAATGCTCTTTTTTCCAAAACGAATTTATCCCATCAAGATAGTTTTCGGCCTGGTGTTGTCCATCGTTTGGATAAAGATACGAGTGGTCTTATGTTAATCGCGAAAAACGATATAGCGCATGAAAAATTAAGTGAAATGTTAAAAAGCAAAGAAATTGAACGCCATTATCTGGCGGTAGTTGATGGAGTAATTCCGAATGAAACAGGAACGATCGATGCACCCATTGGAAGAGATCCGAAAAATCGTTTAAAGATGAAAGTCGAAAAAGAAAATAGTAAAGAAGCGATTACCCATTTTAAAGTATTAAAACGCTATACACACCACACCTTAATCGAATGTGTGCTAGAAACAGGAAGAACCCATCAAATCCGCGTGCATATGGATTATATTGGTTACCCCATCACCAACGATCCTCTTTATGGTCATCATAAAAAAACAACCCATTTTGGTCAACTTCTTCACTCCAAAAGCCTACGTTTCAAAGAACCGATCACGGGCGAAGAACTCTTTTTTGAATGCGATCCCCCAGAAGAATTTTTCCAAATATTAACCAGTTGTGAAAACAAGGAAAATGAAGTATAATATATAGAAGAAAAAAGGAGAAGTATATTATGAATGACGTCGTTATTAATATGGATGAAAAAAATACATTAGCCATGAAGTTATTACATTACTTTATTACCGAAAAAGGATATACTCCCATTATTTTACAAGGGGCAGATGATGAGATTTGGCTTGAAAATCTTGATGAAGATTATAAAATTGTCCGTATTGTCATGAATTATATTCATAATGAAGAACAATATAAATTTGATGTATTTAAAACCAAAAGGATTTTAAAAAAGATCAAAGCCAAGACTCTTTCTTTTAAATTAAATACCTTAAGTATCTTCTTAGATTTAGGAAGTAGTGTTGATCTGGAAGAAGGAAAAACAAAAGAAGTAACGCCCATTGAACTGAAGGAAGATAAAGACTTACAAAAAAATAAAGTCTTAAAAGAAAATTATCCTGATTTACCAAAGAAGACCAAATATTCAGAAGATGGCGTAGAGCTTTTTATGAAGATTACAAATGATATTAATAAACACAATATTTCGGATCAAGAAAAAACTAATCGCGTTTTTTCTCCCAAAAAGCCAGTTGTAACTTATGCTTTGATTATCCTTTGTGTTTTGGCTTATTTTGTTCCTTTGCTATTAGGAAAAGAAAATGCCATCTTGAATCAGTTTGCCGTTTATGGACCTTTTATTAAAATGGGACAATATTATCGTTTATTAACAGGTGCTTTTCTTCATGGCAATATCTTACATTTATTCTTTAATATGTATGCGTTATGGATTATTGGAATTCAACTAGAAAGCTTTATTGGCAAATGGCGATTCTTAGTAGTTTATCTCTTTAGTGCAATTACCGCTAGTCTTATGTCGATTTTAATCCATCCCAGTACCGCTAGTATTGGAGCGAGTGGAGCGATCTTTGGACTTTTAGGTGCTCTTGTTTATTTTGGCTATCATTATCGTATTTATCTAGGTAATGTTATCAGAAGTCAAATTATTCCCATTATTGTCTTAAACTTATTATTAGGCTTTCTTATGACCGGGGTTGATAATGCGGCTCATATTGGAGGACTTATCGGAGGAGTTTTAATCATGATAGGAGTAGGAGTTCCTTATAAAAGTAGTTCTTTTGAGAAGATCAATGGTAAAGTAGTATCCTTGCTTTATCTAGCCTTTCTCATCTTTATGGTCTTCTTTTTCAAAGGGTAAAAGCTTGCCCTTTTTCTTTTTGCTTTAAAAATTAATCTTGTTGCAACTGCCAAACTATGTTATGATCAAAATAAGAAAGATAGAAAAGAAGTTGATAAAATGAAAAAAAGCAAAGTTAACTATATGTTAAATGGGGTGGCACTTTAGAATTATCTTATAGAATAAGGCTTTTTTCGCGTGTCAAAATAAGAATGGGATGTCGCGATCCTGTTCTTTTTCTTTTCTAACGTGATTCTATGCGTTAGAATAAAAATAGAAGATCTAGGGAAGAATAAAATAGAAGGAGTGTAAGAAGAAATGAAAAAGAAAGAAAAGATTGTATTAGTA
>DVKE01000058.1 GCA_018716225.1 Candidatus Onthousia faecigallinarum
TCTATTTGTAATGGGCAGGTATAATTCGCCATACTTAAAGTAATCTTCTTTTTTAGAAGATTACAGTAACAAGATAGAATTATACCTGGGGTCCCATTACAAATAGAGGAATTGGAATAAATTTAAATACGTAATTACAAGTAATGACAGAATTTTGTGTCTAAAAACTTGACATAAATCCATAATCTATGTTAAGAGAATACTTGTAAGGAGATGAAATTTGGGTTTATGTATGAAGAGATGAAAAAATTAATCAAATCAAAAAAAGAAAATATTGATGAAGAAACGTTAACATACTTTACAAATTATTTTTATGTAATGCAAAAAGATAAAATAAATCCTAGTGTAGAGATAGAATCTTTCATTGATAATGCCTTAAACTATGCTAGTAAAGTTGAATTTTATGATGAGAATCACAACCTTTATAAAAAATTTGGAGGAGATGTAAAAGGGTATCGTGATTCTGATACCAAAACAATTTTTATTAGAGATAATCTTGAAGAGCCATTAAGAGAAATTACGGTTTATCATGAATTACACCACGCTGTACAAACAAATCCTGAAAATGATCGAGTAGGGATTAATCAAGAAAGTAATATTGGTAGATTAATTATGGAAGGACAAACCCAGTATTTTGCCGAAAAAGTTTACCAAGAGATACATGGTGTAAAATTTGACGAAAGACAAATTCCATCTGAAAATTTAAGGATGTTAGGAAATGGAACGGTAGTTTCAAGCTTACACAATTATGAAATGTATGATAACCTACTTAGTAAATTAGCAATTGTCTTAGGAGTATCAAAAGATTATTTTGTTTCTATCAATTATTTATATAAAGATAATGAAGGATTAAAAGATTTGGAAAAAAGATATAATGAGGCAAGAGAAAAGTATCATCTACCATATAATTTTAACAGCTTGTTATTAGTTTATGATTATATTTATTATGTTGATTTGTTAGCTTACATGCAAAATAAAGATAAAGAGGTTATTTTAAGTGGTCAAGAAACCCAAAATGCTTATGAAATACATCCTAATCAAGCTGCAAAATTGTCTTTAAAAACACAAAGAAATTACCTGAATAATTTTGACGTTAGCTTCTTTCTTGCTTTAATGGAAAATGGAGGAAACTGCGAAGAGTTTTGCCATTATATAGTTGATAATGATAAAAGAGCTATTGTGGAACAATATATTGGAAAAAAGCAGGAAAAAACACCAAGTACACCTAAGAAAGTCTCTCAATAGAAAGAGAGCAAGAGAAAAAGCTATGATGGTACTTCGTCATAGCTTTTGTATTTCTTCTAAGAATCTTTGAGATCCTTTTGATAAGACTTGATACTTTTTCCAAATGAAATAAGAGTATATTTTGGCATCGTTTTGAAAGGGGATAAATACAAGATCCGTATAAGCGGTATTGACCAAACCTTCTAAACAGATAACGGATCCTACTTTTTCTTTTACCATTAAAGCAGCATTATATACTAAATTATAGGTAGCAACAATATTGGGGTTTTCAGGGAGTAGAGAGCTTAGTTCATTGTTTTTTAAACTTTGGACCGAACAGATAAGAGGAATATTGTTTAGATCCTTTTTGGAAAATCCCTATGGCTTCTCCTGATATTAATACCGAAGACTTTCAAGCAGCCATTGATTTCTTATCGGTGCAAGAGAATGTTGATTCTGAGAAAATTGGAATCTTGGGAATTTGTGGTTTTGGAGGTCTTGCTTTAAATACGGCGGCCATTGATACTAGAATTAAAGCGACTGTATCCTCTACTATGTATGATATGTCAAGAATTAATGCGAATGGTTATTTTGATGAAAATGATACTGAAGAAGCAAGACATGCCCAAAGAGTCATGTTAAATAAGGAAAGAACGGAAGACTATAAGACTGGTACTTATAAAAGAGCAGGGGGAGTTGTTGATCCATTGCCAGAAGATGCGCCTTTCTATGTCAAAGATTATTATGATTATTACAAGACTCCCCGTGGCTATCATAAGCGAAGTCTAAACTCAAATCTTGGTTGGAATGTGATTGGTACCATGTCTTATATGAACCAACCAATCTTAACTTATACCAATGAAATAAGAAGTGCTGTTTTAGTCATTCACGGGGATAAAGCTCATTCATGTTATATGAGTCGGGATGCTTTCCGTCATATGACCGAAAACAGTAAATATACTGCTAATAAAGAATTAATGATTATTCCTGGTGCCGTTCATACTGATTTTTACGATCAAAAAAATATTATCCCTTTTGATAAGATTGAATCCTTCTTCAAAGAGAATTTAAAATAGAAGAGTTTTTGATTCTTTTTTTTCGGGAGAAAAAAGACAAGGAGATACAAAAATATGAAAGATGCAGGAAATAAGATACAATTAATAGAAAATAAAGTTTATGATGAAGAAAGGGCTCTATATCATTTAAGGGATACCGAAGTGAAACATTGTACTTTTACTGGGCCTCAAGATGGAGAATCCGTTTTAAAAGAATCTCGTAATATTAAAGTAGTTGATTCTAAGTTTTCGTTGAGATATCCTATGTGGCATAATAAAAAATTTGAACTTCTTGATAGTACTTTAGATGAACTGACAAGAGCCCCTCTTTGGTATGATGAGGATGGACTGATCGATCATGTTACGATTACCTCTGTGAAAGCAATTCGGGAGTGTATAATATTGTCGTAAAAAATTCTCATATTAATTCCGATGAATTTGGTTGGAAGTCGCATCATATCAAGGTCGAAGACTCTACTATCCATTCGGAATATCTGTTTCTTGATAGTAGTGATATTACCGTTAAGAACTTAGAGTTTGTAGGGAAATATTCATTTCAATATACAGAAAATTTAACTGTTGAAGATTCTTTTCTCGATACAAAAGACGCTTTTTGGCATAGTAAGAATGTTGTAGTTCGGAATTGTTTGGTAAAAGGGGAGTATCTTGGTTGGTTTTCGGATGGTTTAACGTTAATTAACTGTAAGATTATGGGAACTCAGCCTCTTTGTTATTGTAAAAATTTGAAATTAATAAATTGTACGATGGAAGAGACGGATTTAGCTTTTGAGTATTCCGAAGTCGAAGCGGATGTAAAGGGCGATATTCTTTCCGTTAAAAATCCTAAGAGTGGTAAGATTGTAGCGGATAGTATTGGAAAAATCATTAAAGAAGGATCGATCATGGAAGACACTTGTGATATCATTATTCAAAATAATTCTCAATAATGTTTATTTCCTTTCTTCTTTTTTCTTTATTAATTATAGATTTCATCATTTACTTTATGCTAAAATAAAGGTAGAAAGGATATGATGAAATTATGGCAAAAAAAGATTTAGGAGTACAACCTTATTTATTTCCCATGCCTGTTTTAATGATTGCAACCTACTGTGAAGATGGGAGTGTTGATGTCATGAATATGGCTTGGGGAGGTATTTGCGATAACAATAAAGTCGCTTTAAATATCACAGAAACTCATAAGACTTCAGAAAATATTAAGAAAAGAGGCGCTTTCACTATTAGCGTTGCAGATATTCCGCATTTAGCAGAATCTGACTTCTTTGGTACTGCAACTGGTAACAGAATGAAAGATAAGTTTGAGCGAAGTGGCATGCATGCTGTTAAAAGTGAAAGGGTAGATGCGCCAATTATTGAAGAGTATCCTATTACCCTAGAATGCAAAGTGTCTAAGATGCAAAAGGCCGAGGATGGCTTTCGGGTAGTGGGGGAAATTGTTAATGTTTTAGCAGATGAAGATGTTCTTGATGAAAATGGAAAAGTTGATCCGACAAAATTAAATGCTTTTGCTTTTGATCAATTTCAAAATGGTTATTATGCTATTGGTGAAAAAGTAGGAGAAGCTTGGAAGAGTGGAATGAAATATATGAATTAAAATTATTTTCTTAATAACAGAATAAGAGATAATTGACATTTATAGACAAAAAAGAAATTTTTTTGTCTTTTTTTGCGCAAGCTTTTGATATAATGTAAGTGAGAAGGAGTGAATGTGATGGAAGAAGAAAAAGAAGTGAAACAAACTTCAAAGCCAAAAAAGAGGAAAAGAAAAAAAATTATTGCGCCTATTTTTTTGTTAGCAGCAGTCATAGCAATTGGAATTGGTATTTTATTCAATTATTTGGGAAATCCAAAAAGAATTATGGCAGAGGCGGTTGATAAATTATCAAATGGAGTTGATGAGCTTTTCCAAGGTCAAGAAGAGCAAAACTCTTATACAACCAATAGCGATGTTAACTTATCCGTCGAGAGTGATTATATCAGTTATCTAGCTTCGGTCGATCCTACTTATCAACCTTTTGTTGATTTATTTAATAACATTAGTAAACTCGATACGAATGTTACGGTAACACAGGATGTAGAACAGGAAAAATTACTAGCGGAAATTAGTACCAATCTCAATGGAGAAAACCTATTAGATTTTCGTTATTTGATCCAAGAAAATCAAGCCTATTATTTTATTCGTAATTTCTTATCTACTTATATTCAAATGGGAGACAATGACTATTTTGCTAGTTTAGAAAAGAATGGGGCCTTAGAAGATCAACAATATTTATATGACTTTATGATGGATTCTTTTAAGCGAAATTTAAAAGATTCTTATTTCAAGAAAGAAAAGGTAACAACAGAATTGGAAGGAAAAAATCAAGAAACAACTAAAGTTACTCTTATCTTAGATGACCATAATGCTAGTGAATTGGCTTCTAATATTTTACAAGATCTACAAGCAGATAAAAGAAGTAGTGAGATCTTATCGGCATATGATCCGGAGTTCTCTGATCAAAGTATTGAAGTTGTTGAAAATACTGATACTGAAGAAGCTCTTATGCTTTCGGTATATACAACTTCTTGGAATTATACAGCTAGAAAATATGAGCTTTCTTATTCTTATGATGGTACTGAGAGTTTTCAACTTTCTTATGAAGAACAAGAAAATCGAGGGGTCTTACAAATTACAATGGATGATCAAGTAATTACCGCAACCATCGAAGAGAAAGATAATAAAACAGTGATTACTTATTATGATCAAAATGATAATCAAATTGGAACCATGGAAATTACGAAGGATGGAGAAAATTTTGATCTTTCGTATCAATATGATAGTGATGGAGCAGGAATCCTTTTAGAGCTTCATTCAAAAACGAATAATACAACTACCAATACGACTTTCCAGTTTCTAATCAGTGCCGAGGATATTAGTATTCTTGATATTCAAGCGGATGTCACAACCGAAAAAACGGAAGCCAAAGAAATTACCGAAGATGTTAGCAATGCAGTGAGAGAAGATAGTATCACGGAAGAGCAGCAAGAGCAATTGCAGCAAATCTTTACTAATTTCTTACTTGCTTTATTCGGTGGCCAAGACGGTATTAACCTATAATTTTCGCTCGAAAAGTCTCTTTGAAAGGGACTTTTTTGCCTGTAGAAAAAACTAAATTTTTGCTCCCATTTTTCCATCAATTTTATTAATTAAAAAGTCAAGTGCAACTTTTGTGAATAATCATAATATATTTTCGAAGATGTGTTTATGCCGAGAAAACTTTTGACAATAGGCAGTAAAAATACGTCATACTTATGGTAATATTTCTT
>DVKE01000059.1 GCA_018716225.1 Candidatus Onthousia faecigallinarum
GGGGATAACAAGTGTACATAAAATTATATTACATAAATAAAATACTTAACTAAAATCATCACAAACCCTTATAAGTAAAGGCTAAAATGATGATTTTTTTATTACCAAACTACAAAACTCGGGTTATATCATGTGTGTAAAATTTTGTGTCCCAATATCTATACTAGCACCAATTTTCCTAAGGTATTGTTATACCAAGTATCGATTTCTCTTTTTACAAATGAATCCGTTCCATTATCATAGGTATAGCCTGTATATTTTGGATCATCATCATTTAAATTATAGGGAGTAGAACCAATTGTAAAAGAAGAATCGTTCGCACTAGTTTCATTATAGATTAATCTTATACTACCATCACCGTTTATTCTTACTATTTTCCAGTACATCTTATCGCCAGCAGAAGCAAGTTTTAGAGGTTAGCATGACTCAGTTCCCTCTGCTTCTTTACATCTTTCTAAATCTTGATAATAAGAAATATAACCTTTATCAATAAATTCATAAATATAATAATCCTTCTCATATTCTCCGAATTGTATGTTGTTATTATTCGTATCTCCTCTAAAATAATAAGTGGTTCCATCTTCATCAACATTAGAATACAATCCTTCTGTTATATAGTTTAGATCATTTAATGTTTCCATATCATAATTTGTATAGTTCCCATTACTTGCATAATTAAACATATGCGGGATCTCTTGTTTCAACTCATTATCACTTAAGATCTTATTTAACACAAGATTCGTATTCCCTTCTTGATATGTTTTACTATTAATAACTATTCTTTTTGAGCCTACAGTAATATTATTAATATTGAAAGCTACTACTAAAAGTAGAATCAAAGCCATTGTTTTCTTTCTTTTTATTTTTTCTTCCTTTCCTTTCTTTTTCTGTTTATCTCTAACCCTTAAAATCATTCTAAAAGCAAAAAAAGAACAGGATCTCGACATCCTATTCTTTTTTTGACACGCTGAAAAAGCCTTATTCTATAAGGTAATTCTAAAGTGCCCCCTATTCGAACAATTGCTTTTATAAGCTTTTAAGGCTAGATATTGGTTTCTTTTTTTCATATCTTATCCACTTCTTTTCTATCTTTCTTAATTTGATCATAACATACGTTGCAACAAGAATAATTTTTCTTTCTAAGAGAATCTTTTATTGCATAATTTGAAAATGATTTCCCGAGTCAAGATATAAATAACCTTTTCTACCATCTAATTGAGGTAAAACATCATTATAATAATTGATCATTTCAAACTTTGTCAAAGTAAGATAAACACTATTTCCGTCATCCATATATAAAAGAAAGCGGTCTTTATCATAGTCATTTGGATCGTATTTTATTTCACTAATTTTCTCCCGAACGCCTTCATCTACTTTTTGTAAGTTTTTAATAAAGCGATCATATTGATCTTCTGGCATTTCATTCGTTAATTTAGGAACACTATAAGGTAAATTAAGATCGGTTGTTATTTCCTCTTTGTTTTCTAAAACATATTTCCCATTTGTTTCTTTTTCAAATAAAGCTTTATGTTCTTCTACTTCGATCACTACAACATGATAAAATTCTTTTTTTACTTTTACTTTTTTGATCCAGGGAATTTCTTCAATTTTTTTCTCTAAGGAAGAAGAAGTGTTTTTATAAAAACTAGGATAATCTTCGATACCTGCTTGCCGAATGATCTGTTGATCGGAAATAATTTCATTTCCTTCTACAATAATATTTTTTATTTTGCTATCTAAAACTATTTCTACGGTAAAAAAGATAGCAGCGAGTATTAGAATCAATAGAAAGAAAGGCAATATTCTTATTTTTTTCTTCTTAATGACTTTGGCCATAAACTACTCCCAATTGACAAATTCTTGTTCTACTTTTAATTTAATATGATAATGTTCTTCCACGGCTTCTTGGACAAATAAAATGAGATCATGAATATCTTTAGCACTTGCTTCGTTTTTATTAATAATAAAATTGGCATGTTTCTCACTCACTTGGGCGCCTCCTTTGGTAAGACCTTTTAAACCAATATCTTCGATCATTTTTCCTGCAAACATTCCTTCTGGATTCCGAAAAACACTGCCAGCCGAAGGATATTCCAAGGGTTGACTGGCTAATCTTCTTTCTTTCCGTTCTCGCAAAACATTTTCTATTTCTTTTCGATCCCCTTTCACTAATTTTAAAACAGCTTCTAAGCAAATAAAACCTTTTTCTCTTTGTAATAAGGAACTGCGGTAATGAAAGTCCATCTCTTGGTTCGTCAAGGTAATAATTCTTAAATCATCCGTTAAAACAGTAACCGATTGAACAATATAGCCCATATCACTTTTATAAGCACCGGCATTCATATAAATGGCTCCTCCAATACTTCCTGGAATCCCTGCCGCAAACTCCAAGCCTGTTAATGATCGCTTGGCTGCTTCTTTTGATACTTTCATTAAAGAAGCTCCCGCTCCACAGATGACTTTATTTCCCACAAATTCTATTTTATTAAATTCATCTAATTTAATTAAAACATCTTTATAACGTTTATCACTAAATAAAAGATTGCTGCCAAAACCTAATATTTTATATTTTAAGTGATATTTTCGAATTAATTTACATAGAGCAACTAGTTTTTCTTGATTTTTAGGATAAATAATGACTGTAGCAATACCGCCTACTTTATAAGCTGTGTATTTGCTTAAAAAAACATCTCTTACAATCTTCCCTATTTCCTTTTTCTCTACTTCTTTTAAAAACGCTTTCATTTTTTCTCATCCCTTACTAATTTTTTTGCTTCTTGATAAATTCTATTGGCACTATCAGTCAGTGCTATTTTCTTTAAAGCTTCCTGCATATTTTTTCTTTGTTCTTCATCATTTAAAATAGAATCAATGGCTGGAAGAACAGTTTTAGCAGAGAAGTTTTCTTCGGCAATGATTTTACAAGCTCCTAACTTTTCTAAAGCAAGAGCGTTTTTCATTTGATGGTTATGAGTTACATAGGGACTTGGCACCATAATAGAAGGTAAAGCTAGGGCGGTTATCTCTGCAATGGTAGAAGCTCCACTTCTGGTGATGATTAAATCACAACTTTTCATGTATTTGGCATCATAGAATGATACAATTTTTACATTTTTTGGTATCTTAAGAGATTGATAATCTTGATAGTAATTTTTTCCTGTTACTAATAAAACTTCATAAGGTTTTGAAGCAAAGGAAGGAATCAATTCTTTTAATTTTTGAGTCATCGTCATTGATCCTAGACTTCCCATTACTATAATGACTAATTTTTTTGAAGGGGAGAAACCAAGATCTCTTTTATCTCCTGCTTTTAGTTTGGTAATTTCTTCACTCCTAGGATTGCCTGTATAAACCGTTTTGCTCTTTGGAAAACTTTCTTTACTTTCTTCAAAAGAAACTAAAATTCGGTCGGCATAATGGCTTAATATTTTATTTGATACTCCGGGAATGGCATTTTGTTCATGAATCATTGTTTTATAGCCTAGCTTTTTCGCAGCATAAATAACCGGTGTCGTAATATAACCTCCTACTCCAATGACGAGATCTGGTTTAAAGTCTTTTATCGCCTCTTTGGCTTGCTTTATTGCTTTTAAATAAATGGTAAAAACTTTAAAATTTTTCCAAGGATGTTTGCGATCTAGACCTTTCATTTCAATTCCAAGATAAGGAATACCTTTTGAAGGAACTATTTCACTTTCCATTCGATCCGTTGTTCCAATATATAAAAATTCACTTTTGGATTCTTTTTCTTTTATTTTATTTAGAATGGCAAGAGCGGGATAAATATGCCCTCCTGTTCCTCCTGCTGTAATAATGACTCTCATTGGAATCCTCCTTTTCAAATAAAACCTTTTGGAAAAAAAGAAGAGCGTTCTCCTCTTTTTTATTATCTCCTACGAAGTATATTTTTCTTTGGTTTACTCGCTTTATATTGTTTTTCTAAATCTGTTAAGGCTTGATCCATGCAAATATAGTTTGCCCTATTGATGGGACTATCTTTACAAATGGTAATATCAGTAAAGCCTTTTTGAAAAGCAGAAAATTCATTAAAAATAAAGCGATAAGATTGATCCATTTTTTCCAATTGAACTGCATCGGCAGTTCCAGTTTGTTGATCATCTGTAGCAATATAGAATTTGTCGCCTCTTTTTTCTTGAGGGTTTGCTTCTTCAACAAAGTCTAACATTTGATATAAGTTTTTCACTACTTGATAAAACAAGCCATCCTTTTGATTTACGATAAAGTCACTCACTCCTATTGGATGTGAAAAACTAATTTGAATGGACTCATTTTTTAATTTACACCAAGTAATATCAAGTGGATAAATATCTTCCCCTACTTTTACCGTTTTGGTT
>DVKE01000060.1 GCA_018716225.1 Candidatus Onthousia faecigallinarum
ACTTCTTTTTCACAAAGGCTAGTCCTCAAAGGATTTATGTGACTGAAAGTCAATGGATATTATCCGCCAGTGCCTAGCATATTATAATTCTCATCGACATACATTCTTAAACGATAATTGTTATTTTCACTAGAGTTCATACTTCCTTTGTATAAGCTCATCTCTCCTGCTGGTCTTCCCGTATAAGTATTTTCTTCTGCTTCTTCATGATATGTTTCTGGTGTCATTAAAGGTTCTTCTTCACTACCATTTAATTTTGTTAAATATAATTTAATATTACTACCAGCAATGGTTGATTCTCCTACTTCTTTAGCACTAATCTCATAGTTAATATTTACATTTCCTACAATCGTACTTGAAACATTAAAATCAAAGTATTCTCCATTCTTTAATTGAACGGTACCTGTCTTATCCGTAGTAGGTAGAGCCCCATCAATTTGAATAATATTATCTGTTTCGGTATAAGTCATTACAATTTGACCAGTTGTAATGGTATTTACTTTTTCTCCTCTTTTAATAAGAAAAAGCAGCATAACTTACTCCGACAATGGTTACAACTAGTAATAGAATTAATCCTACTAATACAATCTTTTCTTTCTTTTTCATTTTTCTTTCACTCCTTTTCTTTTATTCTTCCCTAATCTTCTTTGCTCTAACACATAGAATCATTCTAGAAAAGGAAAAAGAACAGGATCTCGACATCCTGTTCTTATTTTGACACACGAAAAAAGCCTTATTCTATAAGGTAATTCTAAAGCCCCCCCCCCAATCGAACAATTGTTTTTATAGTGCTTATTGAATTCTACATCTACTGTAAAAGAAAAATTTTTTAGATTTTTATTTGCTTTTTTCATAAATGTATCACTTCTTTTCTACTTTTCTTACATTAATCATATCACAAAACGTTCTCTATCACCAAGACATTTTTCTATAAAGTAGACTTTTCTTGTATTTTGTAGTATAATAAGCCGCAAAAAGAGGAGAGGTTTTATATGAATCTAGAATTATTAAAGCATGCCCAAGGTTATATTGAAAATATGGCCAAAGGAATTCACCCCTTAACTGGTGAAATTATTTCAGATAATGAAATACTCAATAATATTCGTATTTCTCGTTGCTTATTTTATGTCAATGATGTTTTAAAGGATATTCTTACGAATGCTCATAAAAATATATCAAAAAACAAGATTAAATTGATCCCTTTTTCGTTAACAACAAAAGAATTAAGTCAATATGAATACACTTCTTCTTTGACCATAAGCAGAATCACCCAAAAATTAAATCAATTACGATCAAGCGAGTGGATGGAAAAATTAAAAGTTTCTCAACTTAGTGCTTGGTTAGTCGATCTTGATCTTTTGCAAGTAGTAGAAGAAAAAGGACACAAATTAAAACGACCAACAGCCATTGGAGAAAATATGGGAACCTATGTAGAACATGTTATCAATCATTTTAGAGAGTATGATGCTGTTTTTTACAATCTAGAGATGCAAAAATATATTATTACGCATTTTAATGATTTCTTAAATTTTATTCATCAAACAGAAAAAGTGTAATTTCATCTACACTTTTTAATATTCTGTTCTAGAACAAGTATATCCATTTTGCTCTAAACCTCTTTCAATCGTATTCATGTTTTGGTTTAATTCATATTCTGGGGCAAAGCCTCCAAGCTCAGCGACATTCGAGGTTAAGTCATTTAAATCTAAGATTGTATAGTCAATTGTTTCGGTTGTAACTTGATTCATTTCTGATCCTTGACAATCAATCGTAATACCATTAATCAAAGCTAGCGACTGTTTTAAATTTTCACAACTTTGTTCCGCATTCACAATATTACTTTCAGCGCTATTACCTTTCACCCGATTTGTAGTTGTAATGGTACTTTTCTTTAGGGAATTGTCTTCATAAGTAAAGACCTGCTCAATTTCATAATCCACATTCTCCCCTTCTCTTGTAAAAGTACAGCGCATGGTTCCATCTCTTTCTGATGCTTTTAATTCTTGCTCTTGTTGTTGCTTTTTAATAAAACTTGTAATTTCTGGCAAAAAATAAACAAAAGCTAGAAATACTACAAAAAGGAGAACCAGGAAAAAGGTCTGATGTTTTTTCCCTTTTACTTGATCTGTTGTCCCTTCTGCACTTGTCGGTATCTTAGCACTTTCTTCCTGTTTTGTTTCTACTCCTGCCTGCTGTTCTTGCTCTACTGATTCTTGTTTTTCTTTTTCTTCCATGTTTCAAACCTCTTTTCTTTCTTCTTTTAAACAATTAACTGCTTCTTGATAATTTTTACTTTTGGTAATATAACTCCCACTCACAATAATATCGACAAAATCTTTTATCTGGTGAACATTTTTATCATTGATTCCTCCATCAATGCTTATGAGAAAGTTTAATTTGGGGTATTCTTTTTTCAATTGTTGTACTTCTTTTAGTTTTTCTTTGGTTTCTTCTAAGAATTCTTGTCCACTCTTGCCTGGTACTACACCCATAACTAAGATTAAATCAAGATAAGGTAAATAGGGAATCATCTCTTGAATGGTATCATTTGGATTTAAGGCAAGTCCTGTTTTTATGGCATAATTTTTAATTTGCTTTAAGCAGGAAAGAACATCCTCTTTGATATCTTGGTGTATGGTAATATATTCGGTATTTAGGGTGGCATATTGATCAATGTACTCGCTTGGCTTTTCGACCATTAAATGAACATCCAAGCGTTTTTGAGTGTAATTACTGATATGACGCATTTCTTGAAAGGGAAGCGTTTTTTGTTTGACATATTTTCCATCCATAACATCGACATGAATGAAATCAACATCGGTTTGATTCAGAGCTTCTAAACAAGCAGGAATATTTTCAACTCCTAGAAAGGATGCACTAATTTTCATTTTCTTCCCTCCTCAACAAATCTTAAATAACTCTCATAACGGCTTTTTAGAATAACGCCTTTTTCTACTTCTTCTTTGATCCTACATTCCTTTTCTTTGGTATGGGTACAATCTTGGTAAGGACAAGGATACTTTTTAAATTCAATAAAGGCTTCTCTGATTTCTTGTTTGGTATACTCTTTAAAGCTTAAAGCGGAAAATCCAGGGGTATCTAAAACTTTACCATCTTGAAAAGGATAAAGCCCTACGGTTCTTGTAGTATGTCTTCCTCTTCCTAGAGCGAGAGAAATTTCTCCAGTTTCAATCTTCCAATTTTTATTTAGATGGTTTAAAAGAGTTGATTTTCCTACTCCTGTTTGACCAGTAAATACACTCGTTTTTAAAGCTAACATTTTTTTTATGGTAACAAGGTCTTGATTGGAAATAACAGGGTATCCTATCTTTTGATAATATGTTAAAAAAGGGTGAATTTTATTTTTTTCTTCCTTGGTTAATAAATCTTCTTTGGTAATACAAATAATGGAAGTGGTATGGTGTAATTCCATTAAAACCAAGAAACGGTCAAGTAAAGCCAAAGAAAAATCCGGTTGTTTTAGACTCGTAACGATGAAGGCTTGATCAATATTACTTACAAAAGGACGATCAAATTCATTTTTTCTTGGTAATATATCTTCAATTACTTTTTGATCTTTATCAAAAACAACATAATCACCAACCCGTGGGATTACATGCTGTTTTCTAAATTTTCCTCGAGGGATACAAGGATAAATCGTTCCGTTTTGTTCTACATAATGAAGATTACTACTAATTTTAATGATTTGTCCTTGCATACTTCCTCCTTAAGGGTTATTTTTTTGTTCACTTTGAGTAGTAGTTCCACTATTGCTTCCTTGGTTGTTGCTCGTTCCTCCTCCGGTTTCTTCTTCGGTTTTATCGGTGGAAGAAGGATTTTCTTCGGCTGGGGTAGAAGCCGATTTGGCAAAGGTTACAGTTAGAGTACGTCCCGATACCACCTGTTTGCCTGGGGCAATACCTTGGGAAATAACTTGGCCACTGGTCATGTTTTCAGCTACTTGATCCACTCGATTTAGAATCAAGCCATATTTTGCTACAAACGATTCTACCGCATCAATATTCCAACCTTCCGCTTGCATATCTGGATAATATACTAAGTTTGGAATATAAAGGGTTACGGTATCCCCTTCATCCAATTCGGTTCCCACTTCTGGATCTTGATCAAGCACTTCATACTCATCATATTCCCGGTCATATGTTTCTTCGGCTACTTTGGTAATATTTACAGTAATACCATATTGCTCTTCTAATTGATCTTTTATTTTATTGGCATCCTCTTGTCCCACAAAGTCTTCCAATTGATACTTCTCTTTTCCGGTCGATTCAATGATCGTAATCTCACTACCCTTTTTCAAGGTTCGTCCTGCCTTGGGATCGGTGGCGATAACATGGCCACTTTCTATTTCATCACTATTTTGTTTTCTTGTTTCTTCGGCCACTTCAAAGCCTTTTTTCTCTAACTCTTTTTCGGCATCTTCCACGGTCATATCACTAACATCCGGGACTTCTACATTTGGCTCTTCGGTTACTCTTGGAATGATGAAGAAGATGGTAACTAAAGCTAGAATAATCGCTCCAGCAATACAAGATAAAATAATAATCAACTTGCTGCTCTTTTTTACTTTTTTATCAACAATTGGAGTCGCAATATTCTCTTCCGTTGCATCACTAACCGGTTCCATGATCTTCGTTGTCTCATCAACTTCATGTTCGGGATAAGGATAAACATAAGGCTCTTCATTCATGCGATCGTCATTCAAGCAAGTTAGTAAGTCATTGTGCATTTCCTTAACATCATTATAACGATTTTTGGGATTCTTGGCGGTTGCTTTCAAGATGATATTTTCAATACTTTGGGGAATATCTTTATTCATTTGATGCACATCAGGCAAAGGATCTTTCATTTGCTTTAGGGCAATTTCAACAGCACTATCTCCTTTGAAAGGGAGTTCCCCTGTTAATAGTTCATAGAAGATAATTCCCATCGAGTAAATATCGCTTTTTATGGTACAACCTTTCCCCGCTGCTTGTTCTGGGGGTAAATAGTGAACTGAGCCCATCACGGAATTGGTTTGCGTTAATTGCGTGGAATTTAAAGCCATAGCAATACCAAAATCAGTAATTTTGATTTGACCATCGTCTTTGATCATAATGTTTTGAGGTTTTAAATCCCGATGAACGATATAGCTATCATGAGCATGAGCCATACCATCGGTGATTTGTAACATAATATCGATCGCTTCACTTAGAGTTAAGCTACCACGTTTTTTAAGAAGTTGTTTTAAAGTTTTTCCTTCCACATATTCCATGACGATATAGTAAAGGCCATTATCTTCTCCTACATCATAGACTTCCACAATATTAGGATGGGATAAACTAGACGCCGAGAGCGCTTCCCGTTGAAAACGTCTTACAAACTTTTCATCTGTCGCTAAATCACCACGTAATACTTTAATCGCTACATTGCGATCTAAAATGGTATCATAGCCAAGATAAACATTCGCCATACCACCTTCGCCAATGGTTTTGATGATTTCATAACGATTATTTATTTTTTGCCCCTTTGTTATCACTACTCTTCACCTTCTTCTTTTCGTTGTAAATAAGCAACGGAAATATTATCGGTTCCCCCACGATTATTTGCTTTGCGAATTAATTTAATCACTTTATCTTCAATATCTCCTTCACCTAATAAGACTTTTTCAATTTGTTCTTCATCTAACATATTGGTTAGCCCATCACTACAAAGTAAAATCTCATCAATTTCCATATCACAATCAAAAATATCAATATCGATGGGATCATTGGCCCCTAATGCTTTCATTAAGACGTTCTTCTTAGGATGATCTTTTGCTTCTTCTTTGGTAAGTTCTCCCGCAGACACCAAAAGATTCACAAGGGTATGATCATAAGTTACTTTATGTAAATGACCATCTTTCATGACAAAGCCAGAAGAATCTCCGATATTTCCAAATAAAATATATTTTGGCGTTACAATGGCCGTTACTAAGGTTGTTCCCATCCCTTTACTTTCTGGATGTTCTCTTTCATAAGTAAAGATGCTACTATTGATTTCATTCACACTATCTCTTAACCAATTCACCGCATCCACTTTACTCATATTTTTAAAGGTCTCATTAAAATGCCTTCCTAAATAAGTAATGGCAATGGAGCTAGCCACCTCTCCCGCAGAGTGCCCTCCCATACCATCTGCAATCGCCATTAATACCTCATTTTCACTATTATGAACTATTAAAACACTGTCTTCGTTATGATCCCGTACTTTCCCGGCATCGGTTAAATAAAACGATCTCATACTTCCTCCTTTATACTTCTAAGTTGACCACATGCAGCGTTTATTTTTCCACCAAACTCACGCCGTATAGTTACACATATTCCATTTTTTTTCAGTATATCATAAAACCTAGCAATTTGAATAGTATTACTTCTTTTAAATTGTAAATGCTGTGTCTCATTGTAAGGAATTAAATTAACATAGGCATTCTTTCCTTTTAATAAGGAAACAAGTTCTCTAGCTTGTTCTTCTTTATCATTGACATCCTTTAATAAAATATATTCAAACGTAAGCCGCCGAGACGTTTTCTTTTCATATTCCTCAAGCGCTTCCATTAATTCTTTTAAAGGATAGACTTTGGCAATCGGCATTAAAGCTTTCCGTAAAGTATCATTGGGCGCATGTAAGCTGACGGCCAGGTTTACTTGGTAAGGAAAATCGCTAAATTCCCGAATTTTGGGTACAATTCCACAAGTAGATACTGTAATATGTCTTGCCCCAATATTAAGTCCTTTGGGATGATTAATAATCTGAATCATTTTACAAACATTATCGTAGTTATCGAAAGGTTCCCCAATTCCCATCACGACCACATGACGAATTCTTTCACCACATGATTCTTCGATCTGTAAGATTTGTTCTACCATTTCTCCCGTTGTAAGGTTTCTTACCTTTTTTCTTCTACCCGATTCACAAAAAGCACAGCCCATATTACAACCTACTTGACTAGAAATACAAAGCGATAAACCATAATCATGATACATCAATACTGCTTCAATATGCTCTTGATCGTTTAAAGTAAAAAGATATTTTTTTACTCCTTCTCCCTCTTCAACAGAAGTAATGGTAATGTTTTGAAAAGAAAAATCTTTTTTTAGTTGTTCCCTTGTCTCTTTTTTTAGATTGGTCGCTTCTTCAATCGTTTTGATTCTTTTTTGATAAAGCCATTCAAAGAGTTGAACAGCATGAAATTTTTTATCTTGATGTTCTAAAAAATAGTTTTCCAGCTCTTCCATCGTTAAATCATAAATACTATTCACTATCTCACCACTCATTCATATGTATTATATCATGCTCTTTCCCTTTTTCCTAGAATGTTTTTAAAGATTTTTGGCAAAAGAAAAAGACAAGAAAAGTCTAGCTAGGAAGTAAGGTTGGTTTTTAATTTCTTAAGAATCTTTTTTTCTTGTCTTGATACTTGTACTTGAGAAATTCCTAAAACTTCTGCGGTTTCTTGTTGAGTTCGATCTTCATAATAACGAGAAGTAATTATTTGTTGTTCTTGTTGTTCTAAAGTACTTAATGCTGTTCTTAGATCCAATATTCCAGCATCATAGGCTTTTTCCCTCATCGCAATGGTCTGATACAAATTACTATTTTCTTCTTGCATTAATTCTTGATCCAAACTATAAACAGGATTCATTAAGTTTTCGGCTTCTTCAATCGTTTCTACTTTTTCATTCAAAACAAAAGCAATCTCTTGACTCGTAACATCTCGTCCAAACGTTTGGATTAATTCTTCTTTGGTACTTTTAATCTCTTGTTGTAGTTTTAAAAGTTCTCTTGACTTTTTAATTTGATGCTCACTATTTACCGCTTTCAAAATTTCCCCTTTGATATAAAGAGCAGCATAATCTACAAAATCACTTTCTCTTTTCGGATCATAATGAAGAAACGCTTCTTTTAAGCCTAACATTCCCGCCTGATAAAGATCTTCATACTCTCCCTTAAAATGATATTTGTTCACCATATAATGTACTAAGCGCTCATACTGTAAAATATCATCTGTCAATATTGTTCTCCTCCTTTTAATGTTCAAATTTATTTTTTTCTTGATCTTGACGATAAATTTCCCGATCACGAATTTTTACTTCTTTCCAGCTCATCATCATCACCTCAACTTTTGCCTTCATCATAAAAGGTTTTCTTCTTTTTCTCAAGTGATTCGACAAAACTAGAATTTTTTTTCAATCGACATGTTCTTCCTCACAGTTGATGTAGGCCTCTCTTTTAAAAGAAAAATCTTGATAAGTAAAAGTAAGAATGGTTTTTCCACAAGAAGAGGAAGAGGCAATTTTAAGATCTTTTAAGGGAAAGGTAGTCCTTTTTACAATCTGATTTAATTCGATATAACCATCTAATACGATTTCATCATAAAGTTCTATTTTTTCCTTTCGGTAATAATGATACTTGACCTCTTCCCCTACCAAATGATACCCTTCTTTCTCTTTCCCTTTACTTTTTATTTGCTTCGGTTCTTTTTGAAATCGATATTTCTTTTCCCGATAACGATATTCTTGCTCTTGCTTTTTTATTTTGATATAAAACAAATCTTTTAAATCTGTTGTAGTTTGTACTTTGTTTTCAAGTAATAGCTTTTTTAACAAATGAATCCCTTTTTCACAAATCAAAGAAATACCCGGTTCGTTTATTTTGATCGTTTTTTCTACATATTCTTTCTTGGGATCGGTAATATTAATTTGAGCACTTGGATCATTACTAAGACGATAGACTGTCATCTCTAGTTTTATTTCTTCGGGGTATAAAGACTCTTCTAATGTTATTTCAAAAGTTTCCTTAGGATAAAAAAGAAAAGATTCTTTTTTTAAACATTCTTTACCATTAATTTTAAGAGATAAAAATCCAAGAGAAGAAGAAACTTGAAATTGAAGAGTCTTGATTTTCTTTAATCTTTGATAAGAATAGATCGTTCTTTGTTCTTCTTCTTTTCCCTCTTCTTGACGCCTACTCCATTCACTCCAACTCGTATATTGATAATCATTCGTTCGAATGGGATAGTCTTTGGGATGATGTTCTTCAAAATAATAATATTCGGTTACTTCAGGATTATCCTCTTCTAACAGATAGGCTTTCTCTTCCACTCTTATTTCATCACCTGCTGACTCATTTTTATCACTACTTCGATAATAAAGATAAGGGGTTTCAATGGTTTCGGCTTGTCCCATAATTGGAATGAACCAAAGAAAAAAGAACAAAACATAGTTTCTTTTCACGCTTCACCTCCAAACAAAAAAGATGATCCTAACAATCACCTTTTATTTTATTATTTGCATTTTTCTTATCTTTTTCTAATCATGAATTCTTTCTTGTTCAAATTCAACAATATTTCTCGTACTAGCAGAGATCTTATATTGATACTCCATGCCTTGATAAACAAATTCAATTTCATAACAAAGCTCCCCATGATCATAATCACGTTCTGTTTTAAAAAATCGCACTTGACTTTCTTCGAGATTCACTTGCTCTAAAGCGATTCTCTTCGCTTCTTCTAGTCCAATATCTCCTTGAGGAGAAGTGGTAGTAGTCGATTGATTTAAAGACGGATCTTTGACAGAATCACTTGCAGAAGGTGTATAATTTGTGTAAATAACCTGTCCATCCTTCGCATCAATCTTAAATTCATATTCCTTATTTTGATAGTAAAGTTCTACTTCATAGACACCCTTATCTAGTTCAAAGTCAATACTTTCAAAATGAAGCTCACTTCTTCTTACCTTCATATTCTCTACTACAATATTTCTTACTTCCCCTTTGCTAATATAATTCACTCTAAAAAAGAGAAAAGCAAAAAGAAGAAGAACGATAACGACTACAAGGATAATAATAATTATTTTGGTTCTTTTTTTCATTTCACACGCTCCTATTATTTAATCAACCACCCTGCACTTAAAGTACAGGGTTTGGAGTGAGGACTGAAACTCCTTCTATGCTAAAGCATACTATTGCCATCATTTACAAATATATCTTCTATTCCATCCTTTTGATTTTCAATATATTCTT
>DVKE01000061.1 GCA_018716225.1 Candidatus Onthousia faecigallinarum
TCTAAAGTGCCACCCCATTTAACATATAGTTAACTTTGCTTTTTTTCATTTTATCAACTTCTTTTCTCTATCTTGCTTAATTTAATCTTAACATAATTTAGAACCTATCACAAGTATATTTTTTAGCAGAAAAAGAAGGACTTTTTTCTTTCTCCTTATTGTAAACTTAATATTTTAGGGTGTTAGCTTAACTTTTTTATTTTCGATATTCAAAATAAAAGTCTAAAATGCGAACCATATCTCCTTCTTTAGCACCCAATTCTTCTAACTTATCATCAATTCCCATCCGACTTACTCGTCTGGCAAAACGCATTTGGCCTTCTTCGGTATTCAGTTTGGCCATTTTAAACAATTTTTCAATCTTATCACCCTTAATAACCCAAACATCATCTTCTTTTTCAATGGTAAAGGGTTGTTCTTCTTTAAATTGATATAAAACATGGCTTTCAAAAGCATCTTCATCATATAAGTTTTCTTCTTTGATGGTATCAAGAAGATCGGCTAGATAATCGATAACTTCTTGGAGTCCTTGACCATTCATAGCGGTAATAGCAAAGATCTTTTTATCTTTTACTTTTTCTTTAAATTTCTTTAAATTCTCCTCAGCATTTGGTAAATCCATTTTATTGGCAAGAATGACCATTGGTCGTTTCATTAGTTTCGGATTGAATTTTTCAAGTTCTTGATTAATCGTTTGATAGTCTTCATAAGGATCCCGCATTTCACTTCCTGACATATCAAGGACATGAAGAAGGACTCTTGTTCTTTCAATATGACGAAGAAAGCGATCACCTAATCCTTCTCCAACACTAGCTCCTTCAATTAAGCCAGGTAAGTCTGCCATGACAAAACTTTTTCCATTGCTCGCTCTCACTACTCCAAGATTAGGAGTTAAAGTTGTAAAGTGATAAGCTGCTATTTTCGGTTTTGAGCGTGATACTTTGGAGATGATGGTACTTTTTCCTACACTAGGAAGTCCTACGAGTCCTACATCTGCTAGGAGTTTTAATTCTATTTTTAAATGACGTTCTTCCCCTGGTTCTCCATTTTCTGAAAAATTCGGGGCGGGATTGGCTTGGGTTTTAAAGGCCATATTGCCTCTTCCTCCTCTACCACCTTTCGCTACAACGACTTGATCATCTTTCTTTTTTAAGTCTGCTAGAATTAAATTGGTATCAAGATCGGTTATTACGGTTCCTTGCGGAACTTTTACAATAATATCCTCGGCTCCTTTTCCATTTTGATTCTTTCCTCTGCCATTTTCCCCTTTTTTACCTCGAATTACTTTTTGATAACGTAAATCAAGTAAGGTATGTAGTCCTTCATCGACTTTAAAAATAATATTGGAACCACGTCCTCCATTTCCTCCAAAGGGACCTCCCATGGGAACATATTTTTCTCGCCGAAAGGCAGTACAACCATCCCCTCCCGATCCTGCTATGACATAAAGCTCTACTTCATCCACAAACATAATAATCCTCCCCTTTAAGTACTCATAGTATAACAAAAAGAAAAAAGATCTACAAGATCCCTTTCTTCTTTTTCACTAGACTAATGCCACCTAAATCAGGACTGCCATAAGCTGCCACTACTCCATTGATATCTTTTCGGATGATTTTCTTAAAATAGTGTAAACTCTCTAAATATTCTTTTATATCATCCATTGAAGTTTTTTCTTCTTCTAAAGTACCTATCACAGCATAAGTGGGATCGTAGTCTTCCATATTATCTTTTGATATGATTTCTTCCGCTAGCTTTCGCATGCCTGATCCTGTTTTACAGCGCATCAAAGCTTTCGTATACAAATTTCCTTCTTGATTAAAGTCAACCCGAAATTTGACGCTCGCTAGTTTAAAAACTTTAGCACTAACTAACAAAGCCTTTTCTTTGAAACATAATTCTGATTTATTTCTGCCACTACGAATAAAACCTTCTGGATTCGGAACATAAAAGCTTGTTTGAATCCTTCTTTTTAACTTTTGCAATTCTTTGATCAGTTCCTCTTTATTCTTTGTTTTCCTTACGAAGTCCTTTGCTAATTCTAATAAAAGAGTCCCTCCAGTAGCTCCTGTAAAAGAATCGATTACATAAACTTTATTTTCATAATCTTTCTTTAATTCTTCGGCTACAAAATGAGCAGTATTGACACTACCTTCACTAATACCACTACTCATCGATAAGTGAATGACATCTTCACCTTTTTCTAAGTGTTCTACAAATTTTTTTCGATAATCTTCTATACAAGGAGCAGTCGTTTGAAATACACTTCCCAATTTTGTTTGTTCTAAAATTTCATGAGAATTTATTTCAAAGATATCTTTATATTCTTCTTTCTTATCTTTTATAACAATCGCAGGAATCATATTTTCTTCATCTAGCGGATCCATTCCACTATCCGAGGTAATTACAATTTTTTTCATATTATCGCCTCACAAGCTGATCATAACAAGACGAGAAAAGAAAGTCAATCTTTTCTCTTCTGCAAAAAATTACATATTTAGGGTTGACAAAAGAAGAAAGAATCGATATGATGATAGCAATATTTCGGAGGTGCTTATGGGGAAAAACGAAAAGAAGTCATTTGTTTTCTTATGCCAAAAAACGCTTGAATTCTTTCGAAATCTTTGTGTGCCTAGAAATATTACGTTTTGTGGAAACCATTCTGCTTGGTTTCCGTTTTTTTGTATGGAGGTGGAAAAATGATAACGAAAGAAGATCTTTTTAAACGAATTAAGGAATATAATCCGAACGAATTAGAAATGATTCAAAAGGCTTATGATTATGCTAAATTTCTTCATCAGGGACAAACAAGACAAAGTGGAGAACCTTATATCTCCCATCCTTTAAATGTCGCTTATATTCTAGCTGAAATGCATGCGGATCGCGATACCGTCTGTGCCGCTCTTTTACATGATACGTTAGAAGATACGAAAACAGATAAAGAAGACATTGCTGAAATGTTTGGTAAAGATGTTACCAATTTAGTAGATGGGGTTACCAAAATTAGCAAAATGAATTTCTCTACCAAACAAGAACAAAACATGGCAAATACTAGAAAAATCATTACCAGTCTTACTAACGATGTACGTATTATCATCATTAAGTTAGCAGACCGACTTCATAATATGCGAACGCTTCAATTTAAATCAGAATTCAAACAGAAAGAAAATTCTCTAGAAACCTTAGAGATCTTTGTTCCCCTTGCCTATCGTATTGGGGCTTATCGAATGAAAAGTGAATTAGAAGATTTATCGTTACAATATTTAAAACCTGGCATTTATCTTAAATTACAGGAAAAGAAAAACCAAATCGAAGAACATAGTAAAGAGGATCTTCAAGAAATGCTTTATAAAATTAAAATGGTTTTAGACGATAAAAACATGCCAAACGAGATCAAAATACGAACCAAAAATATTTATGGTATTTATAAACGATTGCAAGCGGGGCATCATTTGGATGATATTCACGATCTGTTTGCGTTTAAAATCATGGTAGAAGAAGAATTAAACTGTTACACTACCTTGGGACTCATTCACAAATTATATCACCCGATTAATAATAAATTCAAAGATTATATTTCTAACCCTAAAACGAATATGTATCAGTCGCTTCACAGTACGGTATTTGGAGAAGGTGGAAAACTTATCCAAACGCAAATTCGAACTTTTGATATGGATAAAATTGCTTCTTTTGGGCTCACTGCTTATTGGGATATTAACAAAGGAAAAGCAAGAGAAAAAATGCAAGAAGATCTTTCTCACAAATATCAATTTTATCAATCTTTAGTGGAAATTGATCGCAGTTTTTCTGATAATAAGGCGTTTGTAGAGCAAGTAAAAAAAGAATTGTTTAGCACAACTGTTTATGTTTATGCTCCTGATGGAACTATCATTGAATTACCACAAGGTTCCACTCCCATCGATTTTGCTTATGAAATAAGTAGTGATCTAGGTAATACAATGATTGGTGCCTTTATAAATAACAAACAAGTAGACGTTGACTATGTATTGCAAAATAAAGATCGCGTAAAAATTGTGACCGATCCTCTTTCTTTTGGACCTAGAGAATCTTGGCTTACTAAGGTAAAGACAACCAAAGCGAAACAAAAACTATTGCAGATGAGAAAAATGTTACATTAATTCAATTTTTACTTACACGATTTTCTTTTTTGTGCTACTATATGAAAGAAAACAGATTTATGGTCTCATTGGAAACGACACATCGAAAAGAAATTGATCGATGCTAACGAACAACACATAACGTGCTGTTTTTGTTTGGAAGAAAGGAGGAAGAAAAAATGCCAAAAACAAAATTTCAAGATTTTATTTATACTCTTATTATGGCTTTTGTGATGGTTTATGCAATGATTTGTTATAATATTGCCATGCATACAGGAGGACTGCAAAACTTTGCTTTTGTCGAGGCTTTTAAAGAAGTCATTTATATGTGGCCCATTGCCATTCTTTTGGAATTTTTCCTGATTGGGAAAATCGCTCACAAAGTAACGTTTAAAGCACTTGATCCAAAAAAGCAACCAACGATTCTAATCCAATATGTTATTTCCATCGTCATTGTATCTTTTATGTGTCCTATTATGAGTTTGGTTGCTACCATTTTAATCAATCAGCAAAGTCTTAATACTTTTATAGCTAGTTGGTTCCAAGCGATGGTCATAAGCTTCCCTATGGCTTTATGCTTTCAACTATTTTATGCTGGACCTTTGGTAAGATTTCTATTTAAATTAATATTTAAAAACAAACAAAGCGAAAATGCCTAGTTTGTTTTTTGTTGCAAAAAGATTCTATCCTACAAAGATTATTTTTTATACAATTTTAGTTTTTTGATCGGATGATGATCGATTAAGTTATCCCTTGTAAGATAAGAAATTAATTCCTTTGGAATATTTTCTGCTCCATAATAATGCATCATATTGTATAAAGCAAGGGATTGATTCGAAGTATCTTTCAAAGCATTTTTAAAATAATCTATCTTCTGTTCATATTTTAAAGAAAATCGAAAATAATTTTGAAAGAGTGGTGGTAAAAAACGAACCGCATCTTGATAACCATTTTGTTCTAATAATACTCTTTCTGCTTCTAATGTATCAATAAGATAACCAAGACTATCAGTAGATTCACTTTGCATTTTTTTATAGTGGAAATGTTCTCTTTTGATTTGTTCTTGATATCTATCCCACTTTTCTTTTGAAAAATCTTTCCGAAATTGTTCTGGGAAATTAACATAAATGTCTGGAGTAAACCGAACAAAAGGAATGTAGTCTTTATAAAAATGATGAGGTCCTTCTTCATAGAAAAGATCATTTAAATATACAGAAGAAACTTTTTCTTTCAAAGATTCCTTTCCTCTACTCACGGAAGCTTCTTCAAATTCGATCTCGCTATATTTATCTTTTAAAATATAATATACAAGGAAAAACCTTTCACTTAAAAACTTCATCTTTGCTTTGGGATAGCAAAGTTTAACATGATAAAAATGGCTTCGAAAACTTTGTTCTTTTCTATCAAGTAAAGTTATTTTCGATTCGATAAAATCTTTCTCTGTTAAAGGCCTGATATCAAAATAACCACTTTCTGGAATATGACTTGCTAAATATTGTTTAAACATTTCAAAATTAAGATAGTTATAGCCATATCTTTCATTAACAGCTTTTAATAAAAGTTTCTCCATTCTATCCGAATCAAAATACTCTATTTTTCTATAAAAGTCGAAAAAGTCTTTCGTTAATAAAGCACCTTTTCTTTCCTCTTCCTCTTCACTATTGATTGACTGGAGAACCTCTTCGATATCAAAGAAATCTGCTATATTATCATCAGGATTCAAAAATAGTATCAAATCCAAGGGAGATAATGGAATATTATGTTTTTTAAAAATAACAGGCAACTCAGATAACATAACTGCTTTAGCGATCTCGTTATTACGAAAACGAGAAGCACTACCCAAAAAATAATTAATAGGAGTAAACTGAGGACAACAAATATTTTTATAATAGGTTATTTCTTCTAAATACATAAACACTTTCCTTCCTTTTCTAATAAAATAGCATTAAATTGGAATATTATCAAGCGAAGGAAAAAGAAAGGTTTAGAAACTCTATTCATGACCTGCTCTTGATATATTTAAAAGAATTCCTACACTTACCATGCTAATTAATAGAGAACTTCCGCCATAGGATAAAAATGGTAAGGTTACCCCTGTTACCGGGATTAAACCAATTACAACTGCCAAATTCATACCAGCTTGAAAAATCATTTGAAAAACCATTCCAAACGAAAGGTATTTGGCAAAAAGATTTTGAGAGTGCAAAGCAATTTTTACGCCTCGATATAAAATAAAAGCAAAAAGTACACAAACAAGGATACAGCCAATCACCCCAAATTCTTCACAAATAATAGAAAAAATAAAATCCGTCTGGGGTTCTGGAAGATAAAAATGTTTTTGACGAGATTGTAGAAAGCCTTGTCCTAATAGTCCTCCGGGTCCAATGGCATACATGGATTGGATCATTTGAAAGCCTGTTCCTAGCGGATCCGCCCAAGGATCCAAAAAGGAAGTAATACGATCCATTCGATAAGGAGCGATCGCTATTAAAATACAAACGCCAACACAACCTAAAATTCCCATGCCATAGAAAAACTTCATATTGACTCCTGCCACAAACAAAAGAGCGATCACACTCATCATTAAGACAAGACCCGTTCCAAGATCTGGTTGTAACATAATCAGCCCAAAACAAACAATCGCTACTCCTAAAATGGGAAGTACTCCTTGTTTATAACTTTTCAAAAACTTATTACTACGCACGAGATAACGACTAGTAAAAATAATGATCGCTAACTTAGCCGCTTCACTTGGTTGGATTCCAAAAGGTCCAATTCCAAACCAAGACCGACTTCCATTACGAACACTACCAATACCGGGAATTAAAACGAATATCAATAATAAAAAGCAAATACCTAATATGATATTTGCCTTTTTTTCATATACTTTGTAATCTATCTTTGAAACAATGTACATTATGATAAATCCTGCTACGGTAAATAATGCTTGCTGTTTCACATAGTGAAAACTATCTTGAAACTTATATTCTGCCCAAATGCTAGAAGCAGAATAAATCATTATGAGTCCAAATATTATTAGAAGTGTTACGGCGATTACCAAAGGCAAATCAACCTTTTTCTTCACTCAATTTCACCCTTTCTCTATAGCCAAACGCCAAACAAAATACCACCCATAGCAAATAAAAGTCCAAAAACACAGAATAACTTAACAATATCCGTTTCTGCCCAACCTAATTTTTCAAAATGATGGTGCAAAGGTGTCATCAAGAAAAGCTTTCGCTTGAATACTTTTACCCAAAACACTTGCAAAATGACAGATAAGGTTTCAATCACAAAGACAAGCGCAACGACCAATAAAGTGAGTTCTCGATGAGTAAGAATCGCAACCGCTCCCATCACTCCTCCTAAAGCAAGGCTTCCCGTGTCTCCCATAAAAACTTTCGCAGGGTACATATTATAAATTAGAAATCCAGCCAAACTACCAACTAAGACAAGGCAAAAGATTCCAATATCCTCAAAACCAACCATAAAGGAAATAAGAGCAAAAGCAATAAAAGCAATGGCAGAAAGGCTTCCCGCTAATCCATCAAGTCCATCCGTAATATTAACAGCATTACTAGAACCAATCAAAATAAAGAGAATAAACAAGCCATAAAACCAACCCATCTCTAAGTCAATATGAAGGGTTCCTACTACCCAAGAAGTCTGCCCTCCATTTCGCATATAAATATAAAAGAAAATCGTGGAAATAATAATTTGCCCAAATAATTTTTGATAAGTCGTTAAACCTTCATTGTTATGCCTTCGAATAGACAGAAAATCATCTAAAAAACCAATGATAGCAAAACCACAAAAAACAATTAATACGATCGCTAAATTATCAGAATAAGGAATCTTTCCCGTTATCCATAGTCCTAACGTAATTAGTACCGTAGGAATAATGAAAATCAATCCTCCCATCGTAGGAGTCCCTTCTTTTTTACGATGGCTTTCCCCTACGAAAGCACTAATTCGCTGCCCTACTTTTAATCTTTTTAATAACGGTATTAATACAAGCCCAAGACAAGCACTCAATAAAAAGCCAACCATGACCGCAAATACCGCTTTGGTTAATAATAACATTTTTTCACTCTCCCGTTTCCTTTGTATTATATCACACGGAATTCATTCTGTTTAGAATAAATGCATTTTTGTGACACCTCTTTTACAGTATTTCTACCTTAATTTATGAAGAGAAAACAAAAAATAGAAGAGATTTTACCTCTCTTCTACCGTTTCGCATATTGAGCGACATTCTTTTGACCAATATAGTAAAAATCATAAGGACTGCGATTTTTTAAATAAGCTTTCGCTCTTTTTAAGAAAGGAACCGGATCTTGGCCTTGTTTCTCTAAATCTTGACATTTTTCTTCAATTGCTTCTCCTACAAAGCCATAACTCCAATCTTCACTCTTTCTTTTTAAACTTTCCTCAATCTTTCTACTTTCTTGTAATAAAGTACGATCTAATTGAATCAAATTCTTTGTAGCAGCATAGTTTTCATTAATGGTATGAAGAATATGAGCTTCAAAATTTTCATAATCTTTTTCATCATAATGAATATCAAACGTTAAAGATCCATCGGTCGTATGATAAAAGAAACGTCTTGCAGGTGATGATACATAAACGACATTAGAATAATTTTTGGCCATTTTCTTTAATTTTGGTCCGATTGCCATAGTACTAATAGGTAACTTTCCTAAGTTGGGGGCATCAACATAAATAAACCTGAGTATCGGTACCATAATTACGATTTAAGATATGAATATATTTTAAAATAGATTCAATACTAGTGCAGTCTTTTCTTATTCCATGCATTAAGCGATGAGATAATATGCCACCACGTGTGTTATTATCAAGAAAAGATCCCGTCGCCCCATTATAGATAATGATATTAGAAACATCTATTCCTTTTTCCCTTAAAATATCTTGCATCGTTCTTTCTTGCTTTTTTCCTTCTGGATAATAACGACCAAATTCTCTTTCTGTAATTTTCTCACCACTTTTTGGCATCCAAGTATCATCAATATAGGCATAATGATTCATATCTTTTTCCGTTTTCCCAGTTAATAACCATTCAAGGACATTTTCATCATTGTTATTTTCGAAACGAGAAAATTGACTTAATTGCAATTCTATAGCGTAGTCTTTCAAAACATCTTCTAAGGTTTTATTCCGGAGAAGAAGTGGTTTCGTTTGACCAGCCATAGAATAACCAGAAGCAATTGAATTTCCACCGCTACTTAAGTTTAATTTTTTCACCTCATTTTTCTTTAAAGTCTCAGCAAGACCAATATTTTCCAAAATTAAATCATTTCTTTTCATAACCTATCCCCTCTTTAATTGTGCTAATTATACCACAAAAAGGTGATTTTGTCAATTTTTTCTAAATAAATCAAGGAAAAAGAGACTCTTCTAAAGTCTCTCTTCTATTCTGAAATGCTTTCAAATTGCGAATTATAAAGGTCGGCATAAAAGCCATTTTTCTTTAATAATTCTTCATGGGTTCCTTGTTCTACAATATCGCCATCTTTCATGACTAAAATAAGATTGGCATTTTTAATGGTGGATAAACGGTGAGCGATGACAAAGCTGGTTCTTCCTTCCATTAATTGATCCATTGCTTGTTGAATCAACTGCTCCATTCTAGTATCAACACTACTAGTCGCTTCGTCTAGAATTAAGATTTTTGGATCTTTTAAAATGACACGGGCAATGGTTAAAAGTTGTTTTTGTCCTTGGGAAACATTATCACTTTCTTCATTTAAAACCATATTATAACCATCTGGTAATGTCCGAATGAAGTGATCGACATGAGATGCGATCGCAGCATCTTCTACTTGTTCATCGGTCGCTTTTAAATTACCATAACGAATATTTTCCATAATGGTATCACTATATAACCAAGTATCTTGTAAAACCATACCGAATAAACTTCGTAAATCGTCTCGTTTCATATCTTTAATATTCACACCATCAATATTGATACTTCCACTGTCGACATCATAAAAGCGCATCAATAGTTTTACAATCGTTGTCTTTCCTGCTCCGGTTGGACCAACAATTGCGATCTTCTGCCCTTTTTTCATGGTAGCATTAAAATCATGAATAATAATTCTATTCTTATTGTACCCAAAAGAAACATGATCAAAGTTTACTATATTACCCATTTTACTTAAGTCATAAGTGACATTTTCTACATCTTTCACCTCTTCTTTTTCGTCTAAGAATTCAAATACCCTTTCACTCGCTGCCATCATCGATTGTAAGAGGTTACCTACTTGAGCAATTTGGGCAAGTGGATTCATAAACTGACGAATGTATTGAGAGAATGATAAAATATCACCAACGGCAATTTGATTTTGAATAACTAACCAGCCACCTAAAATCGAAACAATAACATAACCAATATTTCCAATAAATTGCATAATCGGATGCATCATACCAGAGAAGAATTGACTCTTCCAAGCCGTCCGATAAAGCGCTTCATTGGTCTTATCAAACTTTTCTTGAACTTTTTCTTGGCTATTAAATAGATTAACAATATCATGTCCAGAATATGTTTCTTCAATCGTACCATTGATATCTCCTAAATATTCTTGTTGAGCCATAAAGTATTTTTGACTATGTTTCATAATAAACATCATTAAGAATAAAGCGACAGGAACAATTAAGAAGGTAACAAGCGTCATCAAAGGACTAATCGTAAGCATCATAATCAAAACCCCAATTAAAGTAGTAATCGAAGTAATGACTTGTGTCAAACTCTGATCCAAACTCTGCGATAAGGTATCTACATCATTTGTTACCCGTGATAGAATTTCTCCTGTTGTTTTACTTTCAAAATAAGCAAGGGGTAAACGGTGCATTTTTTTGGAAATCTGATCCCTTAAATTATAGGCAACTTTTTGGTTTACTCCACTCATAATTAAGCCTTGTAAATAAGAGAAAATCATACTAATAATATAAAGTCCAAGTAAGGTTAATAAGATGCCAGCAATTTTTGAAAAATCAATTCCAGCGGATGCTCCCGTAATTTTTCCAATCAAGCCATTGAAAATTTCAGTCGTAGCATTTCCTAATATTTTAGGACCGACAATGGAAAAGACGGCACTTACAACTGCAAAAAGGATAACAAAGAAAATACTAACTTTATACGTTCCTAAATAATGCAATAATTTTTTCGCAGTTCCTTTGAAATCTTTGGCCTTTTCTCCCGTTCCAGCCATAGGACCTCTTCCCATCATCGGCTTTCTTTTAGTTTGTACTTTGGCCATTTTCTAATTCCTCCTTTGACAATTGACTCTCGGCAATCTCCCGATAAACCTCACAAGTTTTTAATAACTCTTCATGACGTCCGATTCCCACAACTTTTCCTTCATTAAGAACCACAATTTGATCAGCTTTCATGATTGTATTAATTCGTTGGGCTACAATGAAGATAGTCGCATCCTTGGCATTTTCATAAAGAGCTTTTCGAAGTAAGTAATCAGTTTTAAAATCAAGAGCCGAAAAACTATCATCAAAAATGTAAATCTCAGGATCCATCGCTACGGCTCTGGCAATCGATAGACGTTGTTTTTGTCCACCTGAAACATTGGTTCCTCCTTGACTGATCTCACTTTGATAGCCTTTCTTCTTTTCCAAAATAAAGTCTTCGGCTTGCGCAATTTGCGCTGCTTTCTTCATTTGCTCATCGGACATATTCTCATCACTAAATTTGATATTGCTTTCAATCGTACCCGAGAATAAAATTCCTTTTTGCGGAACATAACCAATTTTATGATGTAAATCTTTTAATAAAACGTCTTTGACATTAATACCATCAACTAGTACTTCTCCTTTGGTGACATCATAAAGACGAGGAATCAAGTTAATCAAGGTACTCTTTCCGGAACCAGTACTACCAATAAAGGCCGTCGTTGTTCCTTTGGTTGCCTTAAAACTGATATCGGTTAAGACATCTTCATCGCTATCAGGATAACGGAAGGATACATTTTTAAATTCCACTTCCCCTTGAATTCTTTTACTAAAGGTTTTCGGACGAGTTGGATCTTTAATCGATTCATCCTCTTCTAACACTTCCATAATACGACTCGCAGAGACATTCGCTCTTGGTAGTAAAATAGAGAACATACTAATCATTAAGAAAGCCATAATGATCTGCATTGCATATTGAATAAATGCTAGCATATCCCCAACTTGAATCAAGCCTTGATCAATACCATGGGCTCCATTCCAGATAATTAAAATACAAATTCCATTCATCGTAAACATCATAGTTGGCATCATAACATTCATAACGCGGTTAACAAATAAGTTTGTTTTCTTTAAATCCACATTGGCTTTATCAAAACGTTCTTCCTCATATTTTTGATTACTAAAAGCCCTGATAACTGGAATTCCGGTAATAATTTCTCTTGTCACTTGGTTCAAGCGATCCAAAAGTTTTTGGACTTTCTTGAATTTTGGCATAGCTACAGCAAACAAAGTAATAACAATCGTGAAGACTACCGCAATTCCCACCCAAATAATCCACGTCATGGATGGCGCTGTCGTTAATACTTTTCTTACCGCACCCAAAGCTAGTATTGGGGCATAAATAAGAAGACGAAGAGTCATGACGATCATTAATTGTACCTGCTGAACATCATTGGTATTTCTGGTAATCAAAGAGGAAATTCCAAACTTCTTATATTCCGCTCTTGAAAAACGTAAGGCTTTATCAAACTCCGCTTTCCGTACTCTTTTCGCCAAAGAAGCTCCGATTCTTGAAGCAAGTAACGATACACTAATCGTTAAGCCCATACTAAGAAGAGCAACCCCTAACATCTTAAGACCAGAAACTAAGATATAATCACTTTGAATCTTATCGGTATTTACCCCGATCTCTTTGTATTCACTTCGAATAAAACTAGTGGCACTTTGACTCACAATGGTATCTGGCATTTCTTTAAATTGATCTTGAATATTTTTTCGCATCGAAGAAAGATCATCTTCAGGCATCATTTTAATAATATCAATCAAATTCATCTGTTGCATTTCACTTGGAAGATTTTCCTTCATCTTTTCTTGAACAGCAACACCTTCTTGTTCATCGGTTGTCATCATATAATCAACTAACATCGCCCGTTCAAAATCTGTATTTTCATAATCCTCATTGTCTAGGACATAAATATCTTCTTTCTCTAAGATATCATAAGGATATTCATCACTTTTCTTCGTAACTAAAGTATAATTCTTTAAGATATCTTGCCTTTCACTTGGATCGACAAAAAGAAGAATTTCTTCCAACTTACTTTTCCGAATTAACTTAGGAATGGTCTCTTCAATTCCTCCTTGCTGTACACCTACATTAATAATACGCGATGTATAATCTGGTAACGCCAGATCACAATTTACTTGAAAAATAAGTAGTACAACAATCAAAAGAATCTGAAACACATTCTTCTTTAGAAATTTAAGCAGTCTTAACATCTACATCATCCTTTCTACAAACTCCATCTTTTAAAAGAAGAAGCTGTTCACTAAAATCTTGTAATACCACATCAACCTTTTCCTTTTGATGTAATATTCGAAATGAGTTTCGCATCATAAGATGAAATACTTGCATGCATAAAATTTTAAAATGTTTTTGAGCAAGTGGGGTAAAGTCTTTTTTTTGAATTAGTTTTTCCAAACGCTCAAAAGATTGTAAAACGACTTTTCGTTTTCGTTGGGCACTCTCTTCATAAAAGTTTGTATTTTCAATGATTCGTTTCATAAAAGCTCGATTCTCTTCTAAGGAACAAAACACTAGGGCCTTAGCAAAAAAAGCATTACAGGCAGGGAAAAAATTTCCCTTTTGTTCCCTTAAAGTCTCTTCTAAGAGCAAGAATCCTTGTGATAAATAACGATCAATTAAATAGAAATACAACTCTTCTTTGCCTTTAAAATACATATAAAAGCTTCCTCTAGAAATACCAGCCTTTTTTATAATTTGATTTAGGGAAACGGAATCATAAGAGTATTTCGTAAATTCCTCCTTAGCAGCCCCTAATAACTTTTCTTGTTTTTCCAAAGGAAGTCTTAAAAAAGTATCACTTGGCACTTTTATCACCTTCTTAAGCATGCCACCTCATTATATGTGACAACCTGTCACATTGTCAACCAAATTCTTAAATTTTTGCAAAAAAAAATCCAAAGAAGCGTTCGAAGACTAACGATAAAACCTATACCTATGTACAGGTGGGTGCACATAGTCTACCTTCTAGGATCCCTAATCATAAGAAAAGGTCTTCAACACAGGTAAGACAATCATCAGCGCTCCCGTATCGTTTCTTTAGTCGGTTTTATACTTGTGTCCATCACGACTTCTTTAGACAATTAAAGTATAGCAAGAAAAAGGAAAAATAGCAAGGCAAAAAGAAAAGAAGAATTTCCCTTTTCATTTATATTATTTTACCAATTCTTTCCCCTTCTCTTCAAAAAGATCTTGCTTTAATTTCTTTTCGACTTCTTCTAAGCGAAGAGCTGCTTCGGAATCAAGTTTTCCTCCAAAGTAGAAAGCTTTTTTCATAATAGGAATAGCATCACAAGAATAGCCTAACTGATCTAACGTTTCTAACTGTTTTAAGCGTAAAAAACTCTTGGCTTGATCCACTCCTAGCTCTTGATAAAAAGAAACAAGATAACATGGTAATAGAGAAGTTGGCTTATCTTCTTGCATAAGAATAGAAAACGTCTTAGTTACTTCCTCAAAATCAGAATCTTCTTCCAACAAAGAATATCTTAAAGAATCCATCACAATATCTTGATATTTTTCTTTGCCTTTTTCTTGAAGAAGCGAAGAAATGACTTTTATTCCTTTTTGATATTCTCCTTGTTGTAATAAAAGTATGGCATTTAAAGAAGTATTTTCTTCCTTGTCTTCTTCTTTTAATTTTACAGGAGAAATTTTGGTATGAGGTGCTGATAAATTAACTTTTTTCTGTAAAGTAACCGTATCTCGCAAGATGTCTTCTAGTAAGATGACATCCCGAAGTTCTTTTTCGACATATTCTGAAACTTTATCAAAATGATTGGTTTCCACCAAAGAGAAGAGATCTGTTTTTTCAGTAGGAGACTTTGGCAATGGTTGCTCTCCTTCTAATAGCACATGTTTTTGAGCTATTTTTAACATCAAACTTTGTTCTAATGACAATAATCCACATTTGTCTTCTTTCTGAGAAAGAGAAGTAACAATAGAAGCATAATCCCCCTTTTGATAATAATAAGTTAACTGTTTTTCCTCGATCCTCTCCCTTTTTTTGTTTGCTAAAAGCAACTGTTTCATAGCCATAACTTGTGCATCCATACGGTATGGCCCATAAATGAAGGAAGAGTTAAGGGAATGATAAGCCGTATCAAATTGACGCGCTAACACGGCTTTTCGAACAGCTTCTTTCGCTGCCAAACTATCATTGTCTTCTCTTCCCAAAGAAAAATAACTCTTTTGCAACACTTCTTTCTCTTTCAAAGGAGAATCAACTAAATTAGCTAATAATACAAAAAACATTTCGTTATAGCACCTAGCAACTGCATTCTGCTTACTCTTATCTTGATAAAGAGGTTCCAAATACGAAAGAGCCTTCTCATAATCTTGCGTGGATATCGAGTATAAAAACAAATGGAACAAGCAATTAGGGCCTTCGTATCCTAATTCATAACTTTTCTTAAAATAAGCAGCCGCATCTTTAAACTTTTTTCCCCGATTCAAAGCAAGCGCTTTTTCATAAAAGAAAGAGCCATCTGAAAGATTATAATACCCAGGTTGAATTTGACACAAAGTCCCTTCTTCTAACATTGCTTCAACTTGAGAAGAAGAAAATTCAAGAGATACCAAATCACTATCCTTTATTTCGTCTTTTTCAATCAATAAAGACAAAATCCCATCTAATTTTTCCACCGAAATCATTCTTTCACCCCCATTTTCTTTTGATAACAATATCCCTCTTTATTAAAATCCTTCGATAAAGAAATTGGATACATCGTGATAATTTCTTCTTGATTAAAAACAACCACGGCTTCTATATCAGAACTAATTTTCCCATCCATCATTCCAATTGGTGTTTCCATTGGAATCGCATACATACTATCTTGAGCAAAATAGATAGGTCGGCTAGCTTGTATTTTATTACGCACAACATCATATAATTTTTCATAATCGGTCAAAGCAAAAAAGGAAGCAAATTCATTTCGATTCATAGCATTTCCTAGTTCATGCTTTTTGATATGTTGAGTAGCCATTTCTTTATTCTGTTCCGGATGTAAAATAATGTTATGTCGATAATTATCAAAAGCAATCTCTGGACTTTCCTCCAAGTTTAATTTTTTACAAATAAACTGAGAATAATAATTATACCAAGCCCTAACTTGTTTATCTTGTAAACGAAGAGGATCGATCCGATTTAACTGGTAAAAAGCTTTCTCATAATCACCAGTTAAAATATCTAATTGAATCAATCTTTGAAAGGCTTTAAAGTAATATTCCTGATCAAATAAAAGGGAAGAAGCTATTTTACGAGCAGTTTCATATTCTCCCGTATTCAAAAAATTTTCCACTAATAATTTTAGGCCTTCTATTTGATTGTTGTCTTTTTGCATGAAAGAATAAATTGTCTTTTCGGCTGTTTTAAAATTATACTCATTTGTCTCAAGATTACAATGAAGTTTTAAAAAATATGGTTCTTGCGAATCGATTTCTTCTAAAATCGTTCTAGCTTCTTGATAAAGGCTTAATTTTAAATCCAATTGAACAAGACGATAACCGATCGCTTCTCTCTTATCTCCTTCCCGATAAAGCTCTAAATAACATTTTCTAGCGTTGGTCCAGTCTCCTTGATTAAAATATTCTTTCGCTTGCCCTTCTAATTGTTCTTTTAACTCTGTTGTCATAATCTTGATACCCCCTTTTCATATGTAAGGCTTATTTTACCAAAAAGAGAAGAAAAAGTCAAATTTCTTTGCTTCCAAAGCGCACAAGAAAAATTTGAAAAGCATATTTTACTATAGGTGATTATCATGAATCTTACCTATCAAAATATTATTTTGCATTATGAAACCTATGGAGACAAAAAAGAAGTCATTGTTATCTTACCAGGCTGGGGCGAGACAAAAAAGTCTTGGGAATGTTTGATTGATATCCTGAGGCTCGATTATACGGTTTACTTTATAGATTATCCGGGCTTTGGAAAAAGTCCTATTCCGAAAAAGACACTTACGATGTTTGATTATGCGGAACTCATTCAATATTTTTTGGAAGTAAACAAAATAAAAAAGCCAAATGTCATCGCTCACTCTTTTGGAGGTCGAATTGCTATTTTATTATCGAGTAAATATGGGATTTATATGCAAAAACTAATTTTGATTGACAGTGCTGGGATCAAGCCAAAAAAGACTTTAAAATCAAGATTTTGCCAATTTTCTTACAAATTTTTACAAGGTCTAGCAGACTTTCTTCCTAAAAAAATAAGAACCAAAGTAAAAACTTATCTTTTTCAAAAATTTTCCTCGACAGACTATTTAAACTTAAAAGAAGAAATGCGCGAAACGTTCAAAAACATTGTCAATCTAGATCTTACTCCCTATCTTCCTTACGTTCAAAATAAAACTCTACTTCTTTGGGGTGAATATGATCAAGATACTCCTTTAAAAGATGGTATTAAAATGAACAAAAAAATAAGAGAAAGCGAATTAATCGTTTTCCCTCGTTGTAGTCATTTCTGTTATTTAGAAAATCCTTATGTTATTCTTAAAATTATCTTAAGCTTTTTGGAGGAGTAATTAGAAACGTCCGCCTCCGCCTCCGCCTCCAAAACTTCCTCCGCCCATGGAAGCGCCACCACCAAAGCCACCACCGGAAGAAGTACGACTAGCTGCAATGGAACTACGAGAAGAAGCGATCGCTGTATGAACGGAATGATGAAGAGAATTCGATACAGCAGAATATAATAAATAATGGCTTAAAAACGGATCATAACTCATCATCATAGGATCAACACTATCAGGATATATCTCATTAATTCTAATTTTCATTTGTTTTGATAAGGTGTCAGCACAGCCTAAAACGGTCGCATACACCAAATACTTATCCCAAAGAGAAACTTCTGGTAACTCCTTTTCGTTCAAGCGCCCAAAGTCTTCTAAAAAACGTTTATGCGCCATCCATTTTGCATAATGATCCGCTCCTTTTTTGGTATAGAATTTCTTCGTTAAGACAATAATCATTAAAATAATTCCTACAAGCCCGGCAAAAGGGGCCAATACAAAGGAAAGATCCATTGAAAGAGAAAAGAAAGAAACAACCAAACCCAGTAAACTAACCACAACACTGATCGTTACTACAGCGGGAGCACTCTTAAAAAACTTTTCTTTTTTCCCTAACGTTTTCGCTGCTTTTATAAAAGAATTATAAGTATCCATAAAAGACCTTGCTTGAGAAAGAGACTCACCATATTTTTGAAAAGCCGTTAGATTTACTTCTTTCCCATCCCCTACTTCTTGAAATAATAAGGTTAAAGCTTCCTTTTCTGACTCCGTATAGATAGAAGTATCTTCCACTAACAAAATTAACTTATATTCTTTCTTTTTCTTTTCATTCGAAATTTCTTCTACTTTAATGGCTTTTTTATAAATTAAGTTTAAGATGGAAGCGGATAGGCTCTCTTCGGTAACATTTTGTTTTAATAAATATTCTAATACTTCCGGACCATAATCCGCTGGAAAATCGCGATAATATTCCATCGCAAAGCTTGTTTTTTTGCTTTTTTTCGCTAAATGACAAACATAAATAGCAAGAGAAATCGCTACCACATACCAAACAATAGAAAGAAGAGTCATCATCTCATTTTCTCTTTTGATACGTGCCCGTTCGGCATTGGCCTCATCCGCTTGTTTTTGTTCAATCTCTAAAATGCTATCCTTGGCATTCATGCCACTAAATTTGGTTGATTCAGGAATTATACTCTTCGGAAACATTAAACGAACACTAACCGCATTATAGGCCCCTAAAAAGTTATATTTGACATAAGCTCCTTTTTGTTCTATCGGTTCTATTTCTCCATTCAAAGGGCCATGCAACCACACCCGAAGATCCGAAATTTGCTGAGGTAAATAAACCCTTACTTCAAAATTTCCAATATTCTCACGATAACCATCTCCTAAAACATTCCAAGCCAGTTCCGCAATATCATTATGCACTACCGCTACGTTTTTCACGGTATATTCCAAATAGAATGCCTCATGAAAGGAAGAAGGGTTGTATATTTGAACATCAACCCCATTCCAACGGGAACGAAGAAGATATACCCCTCTATCTCCATTATGAGCATAATTTGTTTCTCGAAAATAAGAAGTAATACCATCCATCGCTTCAAAGGAAAAATCATCTTCGGAAACACTAGATACTTTAATATCTTCAATCGAATCACCATTATAAATACTACTTCCAGCCAAATCACTTTCCTCGCCAGTAAAAGTGTTCGCATTCCTATTAAGATAATCAATTTCTCTTGTAAATCCATTATAATTTCCATTTAGTTTTACTAACTCTTGCACTTTAATATCTCCATTTTCTTGCAAAGAGATCTTCATATAAAATTTTTCCGTTGGCTCTTTTGCAAATACAAAAACAGGAATGAAAAAAAGGCCAAGGAAAAGAATCATAAAGGAAAAACACTTGTGTTTCATCTTCTTTTCTCCTTCTCTTGTTTTCTAAAAAAGACTTGCTTTCAACAAGTCCTTACTCAAATGATACTTTTGGTACTTCTTTTTCTTTTTCATCCGCTTTGAAGTATTCTTCTTCCTTAAAATGACAAAGTTTCGCCACGATATTGCTTGGTATCGTTTGTACTTTATTATTATAAGTAAGTACCGTATCATTATAGAATTGACGCATCATACTAATTTTGTCTTCCGTTTCTTTTAAATCATTTTGAAGACTCATAAAGTTCTGATTGGCTTTTAAGTCTGGATAAGCTTCTGCTAAAGCAAAAAGACGATTCAACACTTGTGATAACTCTCCATTCGCTTTCATCTCTTCTTCTTTTGTTGAAGCATTATTCACCGCATTTCTTGCCGCAATTACATCTTTTAAAGTTCCTTGTTCATGTTTCGCATATCCTTTTACTGTTTCCACTAAATTAGGAATCAAATCGGCTCTTCTTTTTAGTTGTACATCAATTTGAGCCCATTGATCTTTCACTCTATTTCTTAGATTGACTAATGAGTTATAAGATGCAATAAACCAAAGGACTAAAATAACAACGATCACAAGAACAACAATTAACCAAATTGGCATATTATCTTCCTCCTTACACTTTAAGTATATCGAATTTTTGAAAAAAGAAAAAGAGTTTTTTTCTTTCTTTACTGTATAATATTCCCACTTTTGGTAAAAATAGTACCAGGAGATGAAAAAATGACTATGAACATTCGAGACCATATTATTAATAATTTTAAAGGAGATAATTATGAAGAATTAGAAAGAGCCATCGAAGAATCGATCAAAGAACAAGATGAAGTAACGCTTCCTGGTATGGGTGTTTTCTTTGAGCTCATTTGGCAAGGAGCCGATCGCCCTTTAAAAGACCAGATGTTAGAAGTGATCAAAAAAAGAATTGCGGAAAGTACAAAAGGTACCTCGACATCTTAAGGGGTACCTTTTTCGATCGCGACTAGTACTTCATGAATCGTCTTGTCAAAAGAAGTATAATTGGTTTCAAACCATAAAACGGGAAATTGATTTCGAAAGAAAGTAAATTGCCGCTTGGCATAATGTCTTGAATTTTTCTTGATTTCCTCCTTTACTTCTTCAAGAGAACATTCTCCCTTAAAATAGGGAATGAATTCTTTATAACCAATTCCCGTCTGTAAAGCTTTCGATACCGGAAAATAGTTCTTTACTTTTTCTACTTCTTCCAAAAGTCCCTCATAAAACATCTCATCTACTCGATCATTAATTCTCTCATAAAGAACCTCTCTTGGAGCTTCTAAACCAAGAAAAGTAACTGGATAAAGTAACTTGTCCCCTTTTTTCTCTAAGGATTCTTTATTTTTAATTTTACTATAAAGCCGTTCTAATCGTCTTCGATTATTCACATGAGGAGGATCACTCACTCCTTCTTTTTTTATTTTTTCAAACAATTCTTCATTGGATAGCTCAGAAAAATCAAAAACCACTTTCTCTTTTTCAAATTGATAATCATAAAATACCGCTTTTAAATAAAGCCCTGTCCCTCCGACAAAAATAACATTTCTTCCTTGGGCTAGAAATTGATCTAATAATGATCTAGCATCTTTTTGATAATCATAAACCGTATAAGTTTTCGTTAAAGGAACAAATGATAAAAGATAATGGGGAACCCCATCCATTTCCCTCGCTGTTACTTTCGCCGTGCCAATGTCAAGTTGCTCATATACTTGCATGGAATCAAAATTAATAATGACAGCCTCATAATATTTGGCCAAAGCAATACTTAAAGCTGTTTTCCCAACCCCAGTAGGTCCTACTATGGCTAAAATCACCTGCCACCACCTCGAATCATATAAACCCGATAATCGCCATCGACTTTTGTCTCTTCCGCTACATCTTTTCTGCTTCTTAATAATTGATGATAAAGAGCCCGATACTGCTTTTTTAAGTTTTTAAAATAAGAACTTCTTTTGTCAGCACATACTCCTACCGTAAAACTACCCCGTCTTAAAAACTGAGCAAGCAACTCTCCTGTTTCTTCATAACAACCATTACTAAGGAAATGCCCTGATAAATTTTCTTCTTCCCTCAAAGGAGCCTCCGGTAACGCAAAAGAATCACTATCATATCCTAGCAACGGAATCCTTCTTTGTTTTAAAAAGGAAGAGACCAAATAATCCTGACTACTAGCAAGCTCAATCACTTCTTTTTCTTCTGGAATAAAAGGACGAGCTACTTTCGCAAAAAGTTTATTTGCTTTTTCTATTTTTTGTAAAAAGTTTTGAAAAACCCGGACTCTTCCTGCTTTAAAAAGAAGCTCCACATCACAACCTGTTTCTTTTAAGAAACGTATTTCTAAAGGACTTTTCATAAATAACTAACATTCCTTTCTTTTATTTCAAAAATTATACTTTATAATACCGTTGATTCTTACTCGTTGGTTTATCAGGGATTGTCTTTTTTATAAAACCATCCTCTTGGCTGGATCTAAATAATTCTCTCGCAAGGTTTCTTTTGATTTTATTCCTAATTTCTCCATGATTTCATTGGCACTCATCGGAATATTATAATCCATAACTTCCAATAATTTTTCAACATATTTATTATAGTGATTCATTTCTTGCTTGGTACTTTTTATTAATTGTTCTAACACTTCATCTATCATTTTTAACATAAACTCTATAAACTCATTTGAATTTCCCACTTTATTACATCTATCAATGGCTTGATAATAATTTTCTTGATACTTTCTAAATTGCGATTAAATGGGAACATAGGCAAAGACTTCTTTCCAGTGAGATAAAATAACATTTTGCCAAAGTCGAGCCGTTCTGCCATTCCCGTCACAAAAAGGATGGATGAATACAAATTCATAATGAAAAACCGAGGATAAGATTAAGGGATGTAACTGTTCTTTATTTCTTTTCATCCAATCAAACAACTGATTCATTAGAGTTTCAACCATTTCTGGTTTTGGAGCCATAAAAATACATTTATCTCCATCAAATACTCCTTCATTTCCCTTGCGAAAAACCCCTGATTCTTCTACCGTTAAATAAGTGAGCACGCCATGAATCTTTTTTAAATCTTCAATAGAATAAGGATTCCATTCTTCCATCATGTTGTAAGCTTTATAAGCATTTTTCACTTCTTGTATTTCTTTTTGCTCGCTATCACAACTTTACCTTCTATAACATCTTTTACCTGATTGAAAGATAAAGAATTTGCTTCTATCGCAAGAGAAGAATGAATCGAATAAATTCGGTTATGCTTTCTTAGAACAGGCATTTTATTTAAATTATCATAATAATCCAAATTTCCAAGCTTCTCCATAATACTAGAAACATAATCTAACATTTGATTCGTAATGGAAAAAGGAGGTTGATATTGATTCATAAAGGCCACCTCAGTTGTTATTTCTATTTTATCAAAACGGGAAAGATTATTCAACATCTTGCTTACTATCTTGCTTATTAACTCATCGCTCGTTTAAATAATCGTTCTAAATCGTAATTACTATAAGTAATAATGGTAGGTCTTCCATGAGGACAAGTGAAAGGATTTTCGCATTTTCTTAAGGTATCGAGTAAGAACTTCATTTCCTCTTTACTAATATAATCATTCGCTTTAATACTCATCCGACAAGCCATCGTAGCTGCTGTTTTATAAACAAAACGGTCTTTTTTAAATTCTCCTTTTTCTAACACAATCGCTAATATTTTCTCTAAACATTCTCTTTCTCTTCCCTCATAAAACCAAGTGGGGTGTCGTCGCACCACAAAGGTATGATCACCAAATTCCTCTAAGAAAATTCCAATGTTCTCTAAAACATCATAATGCTCTTTGATCTTTAAGAATTCATCTTTGGGATACTCTAGTTTCAAAGGAACAAGTAAAGGCACCGTTTCTATTTTATCTTTTGTAAGCTCTTTTAAACACTTTTCATAATTAATCCGTTCCGCTGCCGCATGTTGATCGATGATATACATGCCATCACTATTTTCGGCAATGATATAGGTTTTATGAACAATTCCCACCGGAAACATTTCTTTGATACGATATTCTTCTTGGTTTGACTCTTCTTTTCCCTTTTCAAAATCAAAAGAAATTTCTTCTACCAACTTCTGTTGTTTCGGCGTTTCTTCCTCTTCTAAAATACTTTTAGGAGGTTCCACCGGAAGAGAATCTTCCACTTCATAAACTGTTTCCCGATCTCTTACACTAGCATGAGGAATTAATAATAATTTCTTCAACTGCTCTTTAATCATTTTGGATACCAATTCTTTTAAGGAATCCATTTTTGAAAACTTAATATCCATTTTTTGGGGATGAATATTAATATCGATTAGAATCGGATCGACATCAATATTTAAGATTACAATGGGATATTTCTCTTTCGGAATATAAGTATGATAACTATCTAAAATGGTCCGATTTAACTCTTGATTCCGAATCACCCGTCCATTTACAAGAGTCGTCATCACATTACGGCTTGCCTTGGCCATCTCGGGATAACAAATATAGCCCGAAATAACATAATCATCATTTTCCCCATTGACTTCAATCATCTTCTTGGCCACATCAATGCCATACACCGCATAGATGACTTTTAATAAATTCCCATCCCCGGCGGTATTCAAAAGCTCTTTGCCATTATTCGATAAGACAAACTTAACATCCGGATAAGATAAAGCCATCTTATTCATATATTCAATAATGAAAGCTAACTCAGTATAAAGATTTTTCAAATATTTTAAACGCACCGGGGTATTATAAAACAAATCTTGCACTTTAATGGTTGTTCCTTGTTGTAAATCACAAGATGTAACCGATTCGATATGACCACCCTTAATATGAACTTCGGTTCCCACTCCATCCCGACTTGTTTTTAAGGTAACAACCGAAACCGAAGCGATCGACGGAAGAGCTTCTCCGCGAAAGCCTAACGAAGCGATATGAAAAAGATCGTTTAAATTTTTTAGTTTGCTCGTGGCATGACGCGAAAAAGCAAGGGTTGCATCCTCCCGACTCATACCTATGCCATCATCTTCTACCACCACTTCTTTGACTCCAGAATCTACCAAACTCACCCTTATGGTATGACTTTGGGCATCGATACTATTTTCCACTAGTTCCTTTACTACATTGAAACAACGTTCCACCACTTCTCCAGCCGCAATCTTATTCGCTAATACTTCATCCATCACTTGAATGGTTCCCATACTAATCACTCTTTTCTTTTTTAACAACCTTCACTCTTATAATTACCACAAATCAAACAAGCTTTATAATCTAAGTCAAAATTATAGCCTGTATCTTCACCTCTTGTGACAATAACAAAACTCTCATCTTGACAATTTGCTGTTTCATTTTTTGGATCTTCCATATAATCCAAATAACCTTTTTCCACTAACATGGCAGCGGAAAGTTCTACTTCTCCCCCCTCATTGGGAAGCTCCTCCGTATGTTCTAACAAATAACTCGTCGCCGCTTCTTCCATACTGGTTTCAAATGTATCATACGTTGTATCATAAGAAGAATTTAAGACACCCGAAACCGACACCACCGCCAAGGTGACGAGAAGTGCTAAAATAATAATTGTTCCTAACAATTCTACCATCGTAAACCCTTTTTCATTCTTCATTTTCTTTTTCCTCCTCATGCAATGCGTTGAAAAGGCGCAATGCCACATCTTGATTTAAGATTTCTTTTAACTCCTCTAGACTAGCTTCCCTCATTTTTTTTAAGGATCCAAACTTTCGTAATAGCTCTTTCTTTCTGATTTCTCCAATGCCAGGAATCACATCAAGATAAGAAGAAAGCGAGCCTTTGCTTTTCAAATTACGATGATAGGTGATCGCAAAACGATGCACTTCTTCTTGAATCTTCGATAAATAAAGGAATAAATGACTATCCTTCGGAATCTCTAGAATATGAAAGTCTTGATCAATTACAATACTTGTTCGATGTTTCTTATCTTTTTTTAATCCAATAATAGGAATCGATAATCCCAAACTAGATAGAACTTCTTTCGCTACCGCCACTTGGGTTTCGCCCCCATCCATGACTAGCAGATTGGGCAAGACACTATTTTCCATCAAAGCCCTATAATATCTTCGATATAAAACTTCTCTCATCGCTCCTAAATCATCTTTCGCTTCACTCGTAATCTTAAACTTTCGATATTCTTTTTTTAAGGGCTCAAAGTTTTGAAAAACCACCATTGCTCCTACATAAAACGTTCCAAACAAATGGGAATTATCAAACGATTCCATTCGGGATACACTATGTACTCCTAAAAGCGTAGCTAACTCTTTTAGAGCTTTCTCTTTGGCATTTTGATCACTTTCTAACTTCTCAAGCTCTGCTTTTAATTCTAACGTTGCATTCTCTTCCCCTAAATCAAGCAGCTTCTTTAAAGCTCCCCGCTGTGGGGTTGTTACCTTTACTTCCAAATACTTTTCTAACAGATCATGATCCACAATACTCGGAACTAAAATTTCTTTTGGCTTCATATTACGCTCATAAAAATGGATAATATACTGCATTAAATCATCTTCTTCATTATCCATCGTTAATAAGGTCTCATGATGTTTTCCAAACAAAAGACCATTTCGTAAAAAGAAGACCGTAATTGATAAATAATTATCCTGTTTGGTGTAAGCAAATAAATCAAAATTATAATTCTTATGAAGATCAATCTTCTGTTTTGTCAAAGTAATATTAATATCATCAAGCATCGTTTTTAACTCTAATGCCCGCTCATAATTCATATTTTGACTTGCTTTTTCCATTTCACTCTTGATCTTTTCTTCAATTTCCTTACTATTTCCCTTTAAAAAGTGCACAATTTCATCCGTCATCTTCTTAATTGTCTCTTGGGGAATTTCTTTAATACAATATCCTAAGCACTCATGAATATGATAATAAAGGCATTCTTTTTTGGGTAAATGTTCACATTTTCTTAAAGGATAAAGGCGATTTAACATCGATACCGTTTTTCTTGCCGCGGTCACATTGGGATAGGGTCCAAAAAGCTTACTAGTTCGCCTTTTTCGAGTCACATTGCGAACTACTCTTAGTCTTGGATATTTTTCATCGGTTAATTCAATATAAGGATAACTCTTATCATCCTTTAATAAGATATTATACTTTGGATCGTATTTTTTAATCAAAGTAATCTCTAAAATCAAAGACTCCAACTCACTACTGGTTACGATATATTCAAAATCATCAATATCTTCCACTAACATGGCTGTTTTACCCGTCACGGTACCCGTGAAATAACTTCTTAATCTTCGTCTTAAATTCTTCGCTTTGCCAACATAAATGATATGACCATTTACATCTTTCATCTGATAACTACCTGGAAGTTCAGGGACTAATTGTAATTTTTTCCGAAAATCTTTCATCCTCTTGGCCTCCTTCATGCTTTTATTATAGCAAAAAAATGATCGTTTGGGATCATTTCTTCTGTATTAACTAATTTTTTGCAATACTTTTCTTTTGTTTTTGGTTTTATACCATTTCACAAATTCTTCTACCGCTTCCACATGACCTTCTTGTTTAGAACGTCTTTCTTCTTCTGTCATTTCCGCTAGGGTTTTATCACAGTTTTGGGGAATAAAAATACTCCATAAACTTGACCATGCCTCTTGAGTACTTTCTCCTCTTTTTTCATAACTTAACTGCCCATAACGAATACCCTCGAATTTCTTTAAATCTTCTCCATCAAAATAAGCTAGACACTCCCGAAAGCAACAACTACGATTGGTTACATCTTTCATTTGTTCTAACAAGCCATCGACTCCATATGGTTCTAGAAGATCTCTTTTGATAAAGGCGCCCGGAAAGTTCTTTCGAAGAGGATGATTTTCTACATAAAAACCCGTATCCAACACTATACAAGGCCTATGGATTTTATCATATATTTGAAGTACTTTTTCAGCAGCAATGACAAAAATATCATCAATCTCTACTTCCCGAAAAGAAGCAGGAAGGCAGTGAACCGGTATTTCCATTTCCGAAAAGTATTGTTCCATGCGTTTTAATTTTCCTTGATCTTTTGAAGCAAAAATCAATTCTTCTTTCATATTCTCCTTCTTTCACAATTCACCTAATATTATAAGCATAGAGAAAAAAGTTAGCAAGATTTTTTAAATGAGTTCTTCATAATCTTTTAATTTCACACTAACAAGCTTTGATACTCCAGACTCTTGCATCGTAATGCCGTATAGAGTATCCGCATATTCCATGGTTTTCTTCTTATGAGTAATAATTAAGAATTGTGTTTTATGTTTATAGTGTTCCAAGTAAGTACCAAACCGTTCGACATTCGCTTCATCCAAAGCTGCTTCTACCTCATCAAAAATACAAAATGGAATCTTGCGAATATTTAAAATAGCAAATAAAAGACTAATCGCCGTCAATGTCTTTTCTCCTCCCGATAACAAATGAATGGTCGATAGTTTCTTGCCAGGAGGACTCGCCATAATGTTAACACCAGTTTCTAATAGATTATCCGGATCCGTTAAAGTAAGATCCGCTTCTCCCCCATGAAATAATTCTTTAAATACTTCTTTCCATTCTTTGCGAATTAACTCAAAAGTATTTAAGAATTCTTCTTTCATTACCTCATCCATTTCTCGCATAATATCTAAAAGGGTACTTTCGGCTTTTAACAAATCCTCTTTTTGATGAAATAAGAATTCATACCGTGTATGAACACGTTCATACTCTTCAATAGAAGCTAGATTGACCATTCCTAAATCTTTTAACTTCAAACGATAACTGTTGACTTTATTCCGCGCCTCTTCTGGCTCCATCTCCAAAGAATAATTCTCTCTTGCCTTCTCATAAGTCATACTATAATCTTCCGAAAGAGATCGCAACATCATATCTAGTTTTACATCAATCCGGTTTATTTCCATTTCCAGTTGATTTTTCTCTTCCTCTTTTTTCTTCTGAATACTATTTTGATACTTATTATTGGCTTGAATATCTTCGATTTCTTTTTTGATCTCACTGATTTTCTTTTGGGTTGTCTTATATTTTTCTTCTAGCTTTTCTTTATAAGCACTCTTTTGATAAAAACGATCAATCAAAGTTTTTTCTTTCTCTTCTAAACCAGTTTCATCTTGTTCTAACATCTCTAAATTCCGAACAAGTTCATCATACGTAGACCTCTCTTCCTTCTTTTTCTGTTGAAGAGAAATAATTTCTTCTTCTTTTTGTTCTTTTCGTTTCATACAAGTAAAGAATTTCTCTTCTAATTGAGAAATTTTCTCATTAATCTCCTCTAAATCGACCAAATTCTTTTTTTGAAGGGATTGTAAAGCGGAAACGCGATCTTGAAGGGATTGTTGTTCTTGCTTTAAAACAACACTACTTTTTCCTTTATAGAAAGAACCCCCAGTCATCGATCCACCCACATGTAAGACATCACCACTCAACGTGATAATTTTATATTTTTGATTAATCGTATGACTTATTTGTAAGGCACTATTCATATCCTCAGCGATTAAAATGGTTCCTAATTGATTCTCAATAATCGAACGGAAGCGGTCATCACAAGAAACAAAATCCGAAAGAACACCACAATATCCTTTTAATGAAGAAACTTTATTTCGACTAACAGCATCTACATAACGAGAAGTGATCACATCCAAAGGAAAGAAAGTCGCCCGCCCTAAGTTGTTTTTCTTTAAAAACTGAATGGCTTCTTTCGCACAAGTTTGATTTTTAACAACCAAAAAGTTTTTACTACTAGCAAGAGCTACATCTAACGCCTTGGCATATTCCTCTTCGGTAGAAACCAAATGACCAACCGTATCATAAATTCCTTGTAAATGATCTTGTTTTAAAACTTCTCTTACCGCTTGTGGAAGATAATCCCCCCGTTCTTCTTCCGCTTTTAATAAATCAATTTTATGCTTGCAAGTTAAAATTTCCCGATCGTTTTTACTGTATTCTTGATCAAAATGCTTCTTTTGTATTTTCATTTCATTTAATTGCTGCTTTGCAGTTTCCAATTCTTCTTTCAAAGAAGTTAAGCCCTCATCTGCATTTTTTTGCTTTTCTTCTAATAGACTAAGTTCTTTTTGATAGGTACCTTTTTGCATATGCAACTGTCGAATCTGATCCGTTTGATCCACAGTACCTTTCTTTTCCCGTTCTACTTTTAAAAGATTTAATTCTCCTTTTAAATTCGATACATCTTCTGTTACTTGCAACAATTCTTTCTGCGTAAATTCTAATTCTTTTTCTTGTTGTAAAAGAGCAGTTCTCTTTTTTTCTTCTTCGCTACTAGAAACACTGCTCGAATGAAGAAAAGAAGTAATCTCCTCTTCTAATTCGGCAACCCGTTTTTTCTTCATCTCTTCTTCATGTGTAAAATGATAAATATCATAAGCAAAAAGAGCAATTTCTAACTTTTCTAGTAATTCTTTGGTATCTAAGTATTCTTTGGCTTTGTTACTTTGCTCTTCTAAAGGATGCAATTGGGCTTCTAACTCACTAATAATATCTTCTACCCGATCCAAAGAATCATGGGTGCGATCTAATTTTTTTAACGCTTCATTCTTTCTTTTTTTATATTTTAAAATTCCAGCCGCTTCTTCAAAGATCGCTCGGCGTTCCTCTTTGCTTTCACTTAAGACCTTCTCCACTTCTCCTTGTGAAATAATATTAAATGATTCTTTCCCAATACCACTATCCAAGAATAAATCGGATATATCTTTTAAACGGCACTTTTTATTATTAATAAAATATTCATTTTCTCCCGTACGAAATACTCGACGTTTTACCGATACTTCCGAAAAATCAAGGGGTAGATAATGATCCGTATTATCGAAAACCAGCTCTACACTAGCAGCATTTTTCGCTTTGCGAGAAGCACTTCCAGCAAAGATAACATCGCTCATCGAACCATCCCCTCGAAGCGTACGAACCGATTGTTCTCCTAATACCCAACGTACTGCATCCACAACATTACTCTTTCCACTACCGTTTGGTCCTACAATGCAAGTAATCTCATCATTTAGGGAAATCGTCATTTTATCAGCAAACGATTTAAACCCATTGGTTATAATTTCTTTTAAATACATCTAAAACACCACTCTTTATTATCTTTGAAGCAAAAAGGAAAAACAATCATTACTATTTTCCTTCTCATACTTATTTTTATAGCAACTTCTTTTGTCTTTTTATCCTCTTACCCATTTTTTTACTAGTTTCAATTTATCACACAAGCAAAAGTCCGTCAATAAATTTATCATAGATTCAAAGAAGAAAAGAAAAACGCCTGAGCCAAAATACCTGTTTTTCTTATAAGCATTTTTATTTTTTTACAACAGACAAAGAAATCTCTTGTTTCTAATACTACAATCAACCCAAGCATAACCCCATAAGCATTCATACTCCTAGTTTCCAAATTATTAAAATCAGTATTACCAATCTTATGTCTATTAATGTATTTCTCTTCTTACTGCTATTGTTAATCTTTTTACAATAATATCCTCTTAAATTAAATAATATATAAACATCATAACAATCCCGTATCCTAGTTAAAATATTTATTAAAGAAAACTAATTTTTAAGCACAAAAACCAAAAATATTGTGCATAAAGATTAGAAAAATATCTATATTCTAGATTTTTTCTCATTGTTTCCTTCGCTTTCAAGCTATTAAATTGTTCAATCATTCTCCCTAATAATTTTAAAAATAAGTTATACCAGCTATGTTTTTTGCTTAATTTCCCAGCATTAGTTTTATAGTGCTTCCGTCTTCTATTCTTTCTCCTGCTTCTGGAGATTGAGATATGACATGCTCCCCTTCTCCTGAATATTCAATTGTAAAATGCTCTAATAATTCTTTCGCTTCTTCTTTGGTTTTACCTACAACATTTGGTATTTCATAGTAGACTTTATCGCTCCATTCCCAATCTTTTTCAATTCCTCCTTCTTGTTTGGGAATATTTAAGGCTTCAATAATATCAAGTAAAATTCTTCTAGCTATTGGTGTAGTGGTATAACTCGAAAGAAGAGCGGTGTTTTTGGGATTATCGATGGCAATATACAAAACAGCTTGTGGATCATTGCTAGGAACGATTCCAACAAAGGACATAATATAGTTATTGACTAAATAAACGCCATCTTTTACTTTTTGAGCCGTTCCTGTTTTCCCTCCAATCCGATATCCATCGATATAAGCCGCTTTCCCTCCTCCAAGTGCTACGACACTTTCCAAAGCGTAACGCATGATCTCACTTGTTTTTTCACTGATTGTCTGTCTGACTATCGTTGTTTCATTTTGATACATAACATTGCCTGTTTCCGGCTCTAAAATGTTTTTTAAGACAAAAGGTTTTAAAAGACTACCTCCATTTAAAACAGCGGAAATAGCGGTTATTTGTTGGATAGGAGTTACACTGATCCCTTGACCAAAAGCCGTAGTAGCAAGTTCAATATTACCTACTTTGGAAAGGGGAAAAATGATCCCTTCCCCTTCTCCATTTAAGTCAATTCCTGTTTTTTTCCCAAATCCGAATTTATCTAAATACGAAAAGAGTCTTTCCTTTCCTAATAGTTGCCCCATTTTTACAAAACCAGGGTTCCTTGGTGTCTAGCAAGAGATACTTTTGTCTTAAAAAATTATTGTCAAAAGACAATCTCAAGCTATAATCTCTATTTGTAATTTTTGTTTTTGTTTTTTCATCTTTATTATTCATGTTTGAATTATTATTATCTTTTTTGTTATAATCGAGTTCCATTTCTTGATCTGGTGTTTTAAAGTTAAATATCATTTGTAATTTCAAATGCTTGCGGTCGTTATTTATTTTGCTAACAAAAACTTTATCAATGAACAAATCAAAGTATTTACCAATATTTTCTTTTATATTTAATTTTGGAGTTAATAGTTCTCTTATATTATTAGCTATTTCTTCATAATATGATGGGGTTTCTCTATTTGTTTCACGTTCAATTAAATCTCTTTTTAATGTTGAAATTGTTTCTAATATCTTCTTGTTTTTTTCCATAAATTCTTCATCTGAAATCATTTTTCTTAATGACATATCTAATAATCTTTCTTTATAAGTTTCTTGCTCTTTTAATTTTTCTTTTAAAGTTTCTATATTATCATTATCATTGGTTTCTTTAATTAAATGTATATAATCTGTTATTATTGTATTTAATAATTTTTCTTTATTATCTATAAATTTTTCTAATACCTCTGTAAATATTTCATCAAGATGCTTTTCAAATAATCTAGGAGTAGCACAACCCTTGATGCCGTGCCTTAAATATTCATTACATTGCCAAACTGGATTATCTTTTCTTTTACCGCTTGCACTCCTAATAAAAGTTGTATTATGCTCCATGCAAAATATTTTTGATGTATATTTTCTATTTTCTAAATAAAATTCCTTATTCAATACATTTGCATTCCAATTACCATTTCTCTTTTTATATATTTCATTACATTTATTCCATAATTCTTCTGATACAATTGGTGGAATATTTCCTTTTTTATCTTTTTCAACTATCCATTCGCTTTCTGGTTTTGCAACTTTTTTATGAGTTTTATAATCTTGAACTTCGGTTAAATTTGCTGTATAAAAACCTTTGTACCTAGGATTCTTTAACATTTTCTTTAATGTTACATCACTAAATATCTTACCCTTTCTAGTATAATAACCATTTTGTGCTAATTTCTCGCCAATTTTTTGAAACCCATATTCTCCTGTTGAATATAAATCGTATAACATTTGAACTGCCTTTGCTTCACTTTCAATTATAGTTAATTTTCCATCTTTTTTGCTATAACCATAAAGCCCACCACCACCAACTTTCCTATCTTTAATGCTTCTTCTAACTCCAAATTTTACTCTTTCAGATAATTTTCTAACCTCATCTTGAGCCATTGATGCCATAAGAGTTAATCTAAATTCACTATCTGGGTAAATAGTGTTTATATTATCAGATATAAAAAACACTATAACACCATACTGTAATAATAATTGTGTATATTTTATGCTATCAATTGTATTACGAGCAAACCTGGATACCTCTTTTGTTAAAATCAAGTCAATTTTTCCTAATCTCGCATCTTCAATCATTCTTAAAAATTCTTCTCTTTTATATACCTGTGTACCTGAAATTCCTTCATCACTATAACTGGCAACATGAGTCCAACTTTTAACATTGTCAATCATATCATTAAAATAATTAACTTGATTTTCTAATGAGTTTATTTGATCATCTTTATCTGTAGAAACCCTACCATAATCAGCAACTTTTAAATCCATGTCATATATTGTTTTCCCAAGTATTAATTCTTGTCTCGCTTTGATTATATCCATTTTGCTCTCCTTTCTTATATTTTTACGATTTTTCTTCCAAAATAATTTTGTCCATTTTTTTAATTAATAGTTTTTGCATTTTACTATATATAGGATAGGATATTACTTTTTTTTCTAAAAGTTCCTTATTAAATGACATCCTTAATTTTAAAATGAGGTACTCTTTAGGCAATTCTTTCGAATCTGTAAAAAATTGTAATTCTTCAATCGTATTTGTATTCAAAATCATTCCCTCCTCACATTAAGATTATTAAATTCTAAACAAAAAAGAACTCAAATACTGAGTTCTTACAAAATTTGCTAGTAAAAACTCAATATTTTCTTAATGAAAGAGAGTACCTCTATAAATCATTATTTAAAATATTAAGTTTTCAAATAACAATTTATATTATTAATAACATATTAAACACTTTGACTTTTTTTAAAATTTTGTATTTGATTAGCTATATCAAAACCACCTAAACTTGATCCTAGTGATATAACCCGAGTTTTGTAGTTTTAAAACAAAAAAATCGCCATTTATCCCAGTGTTTATAAGGGATTGTGGTGATTTTATTTTTGTATAATCATATACCTATATTATTTATTTGTTTTCTTAACGTTTTTATTTC
>DVKE01000062.1 GCA_018716225.1 Candidatus Onthousia faecigallinarum
AACTAAAAAGAATTAGGCAAAAACTTGGACTAACACAAGAAACTATTGCTTCAGAATGTATGATTTCTCAAGCAACTTATAGTGGCTATGAAAATGGAAAATATTTAATAACTTCACTATGTCTATATACAATTTGTTATAGCCACAAAATATCAATGAATGACATATTAAAAAAATAGTTTATCTATCAATATCATAGAAACTATCAAACAAGCCATCATCTTCCCACAAATCCTCCATAGTTTGATTTAATTTATTTATATTACTAATAACAGAATTTTTAAAATAACCAAACTTATTTTTTATTATATTTCCATCTTCATCTCTAAAATCTCGTTTAACCACTCTAGGAACAATATAATGAATAATTTGTATTAAATCTTTATAGGAATTATTTTCTTCTAATAAGTTATCAAATAAATCATCATAATAAAATATTTGTATATCATTTTCATTTATATAACCACTATCTATCAATTCAAGTGTTAGTCTGTTATGTTCTTCAGCAACAAAAAAAGATGATAATTTCGTTTTATCATCTTTATCTATTTTTTCTTTAGTATTTATTATATTAGTATTTATTTGTATGTCTTTTGGGGAATGCCCGTTGTCGGCATACCCTTTTTGGTAATACGGTACTAAATCATAAGGTGTTTCATAAATAGAGTAATCATAATAAAATCTTCCATGCTCTCCTTGCTTTCTAGTTCTTACCAAATATTTATTTTTCTCTAGTTCTTGTAATATAGTCCTAATCGCTTTAATATTTTCTTTACTAATCTTTTCCAATCCTCTCATAGAGTAATCCCAGTTATCTGGTAAACTTAACATAAACGAAAGTAGCCCTTTTGCTTTATATGATAAATTTTTATCTCTTAAGTGATAATTAGACATAACAGTATAATTATTATTCTTTGTTATTTTAAAAACTGACATCTTTACACCTCCCAAAAAAAAGATGCACTTTAAATCAAAGTACATCTTTTAAATATTGCTTTATAGTTTCTATTAAATATTTTAAATCTTTATCTTCTTTTATTAAAATTAATTTTTCTAACGGTTTACAATTACTTTTAGCAATTGTTTTAAATAAATGAAGAAAATCATATTTCTCAATACATGGTAATGCAAAAACTTTTAAATAACCTCTTTTACTAATTTGTATTGTTAAAATGCTTCTACATTTATCTTTTTTATATACTATTTCCTTTTTAGTTACCCTTCTATTTATCCTATCATTAAAGTTAAGTAAAAAAATATTTAACTGATTAAAACGTTCAACATCTTCTTCTCTTTTATTATCCGTATGTATATTAATTGGATACAAATCTCTTATATTAATATCCATGTCATATTTTTTATAAATCACTCGATTACGTTCTTCTTTAACAAAATCCTTAAATTCTTTTGTGTTAACAACTGATTTTTTACCTCTAAAATCATTTAACGATAATAACTCCACCTCATAAATATATTCAGCATCCCAAAAATTACTATTATATGTATTTTTGAAAGTAAATGTATCTTTTATTAAAATAGTTGGTTTTAGTTTATATCTACTACATTTTTCCTTTGAAAATTGAGTAGTATTTTCATTATTGAAAGTATCTCTTGCTGTTCTACTAGGTTACAAGAATTTTGTAAGACTTGCAAAAATGTTTGATGACCATGGCCTCCGGCTTTCCAACATTTGATACGAGCGGTGTCTACTTGAACTGATCCGGTATCAGTAAACTCATCTTTAAATAAGTCTACGACCCCTTCTTCTACGGCGGCAGCGGTAGTAATAATTTTTTGAGTTGATCCTGGTTCATAAGTAGCCCAAATAGGAAGATTCCGACTTAAAACTTCCGTACTATAATCTTGATAATGATTGGGATCAAAGGTCGGTCTTGAACTCATCCCTAAAATTTCTCCTGTTTTAGGATCCATAACCAAAGCCAAAGCCATATCAGGATCAAACATTTCGACGACATTATTTAATTCCCGTTCTAAAGATTGCTGGATGTTAATATCAATGGTTAACTGAATATTCATGCCATCTTGGGGCTTAATATAGACATCATTTAATTCTAACTTGTTTCCTTTGGCATCAGAGAAATATTTGATCGCCCCTGCTTCGCCTGTTAAATATTCATCATACTGTAATTCTAAACCAGATAAACCTTGATTATCGATTCCTACATAACCTAAAACATGAGCAAGCAATTCCCCATAAGGATAATAGCGCTTCGACTCTTTTACTAAATACACCCCCTCTAAATGCAAAGCTTCTATTTTATCGGCAATCTCATAAGAAAGCCTTCGCCCTTCCGGATGAACTCTCTCAATGGAAGTCTCTTTATAAACGTGTTCTTTCATTTCCTCATAGGTTATTCCTAAAATTTCTGCTAACTGTTTGGTGGTGTTTTCCTTATCCTTAATTTGATTCGGAATTAAAACAAGGGAAGTCGTCGTAAGATTGTCTGCTAACACAACCCCATTTCGATCTAAAATAAGGCCCCGAGAGGCTTCTATGGGTAAATCACGACTCCATAAATCAGAAGCTAACTGAGATAATTTTTTATAATCAAATACTTGGACATAAAAAACTCGCAAGACTATAATAATAAAAAGAAGAAGAAAAATAAGAAACAATAACCGAATCCTTTTATCAATCTTTTTTGTAAACAAAAATATCACCCACAATCATTACATTGTATGATGATATTTTAAAAATATTTTTCTTTTAAAGTGTCTTGTCTTGGTGTGATTAATTTTTTATTGTTCTTCTAATATTTCTAAGGCTTCATCAAAAGTACTTACGGCCTTTATCTCAATATCATAATGATTCTTTTCTTTTTCTTTTAATGCTTCTTCATAGTTATCGCCAGCCGGAACTAAGAATAAGTCAGCATGATTTTTTACCGCTCCACTTAATTTGTATTTCACTCCTCCAATTTCTCCAACACTACCATCTTCTTCAATGGTTCCCGTACCCACAATCTTTTTACCATTGGTCAAATCTCCTTCAGTAAGTTTATCATAAATAGCAAGAGTTAACATCAAGCCTCCAGAAGGACCACTTTCACTGCTTTTAAAATGAAGGGTTACTTCAGGATCAGTTTCAAATTCATAAAGAGTAGAAAGAGAAATACCGGTAAGATTTCGTCCGTCATAGTCTTTTACTTCTGCTTCGGCTTCTACTTTCTCATCCCCTCGCTTTATCAAAAACGTAATGGTATCTCCTACTGTTTTGGAAGTAATATAATTACTATACTCTGTTACCGAAGAGAACGTTTGGCCATCAACACTTAAGATTTCATCACCCACTTTTAATGTAGTATTACTATTTTCATCAATATATAAAATGTAAAAATGACGATTCTTTATCGTAATGTCTTTGCCCGCTTTCTTAAAAGCAATTAAAATAGCAGTTTGATTCGCATTTTCTAAATAAATATGATTTCGTAGCATAATATCTTCTTGCGTTTCATTTTCTGATAACTTATAGTCTTCCTCTTTTTCTAAATCCCAGCCTGGTAAAAGATAAGAAAGTAAATAAGTCGCTACATTTCCTTCTAATTCACTTACATAAGCAAAATTCAAACTTCCCTTGGAACTGTTTTCTTCCGTTCCAGCTACTTCTACTCGATCATTAATATTAATCGTTCCACCCCCTGTATAAATATAATAAGGGACAGGAAAAGTTAAAACAAAATAACTGACAAACAAAAGAACAATACTTTTCCAATAATCGCGAATAAAATTTTTTATTTTTTCGTACACTTTATTAAACATATCATCCATCCTTACCTACTATATTATAACAGAAGAAGAGGCCTTTATGAAAAAAAAATATAAACATTGGTTGTTGTTTTTTATCTTTTTTCTTTTATATCTTGGAATTTTCTTATTTCCATCTCTTATTATAGAAACAGGAATACAAGCTCTTACTCTTTTCAAAGAACGCTTATTTCCCTCTATTTTCCCTTTCTTTGTTCTTTCTTTTCTTTTATTAAATCTCAATTTTGCCTCCAGTATCAGTCGATTATTTGCTCCTTTGCTACGAGATGTTTTTCATCTTTCTACTTCTAGTTCCTTTGTTTTTTTGATGAGTATTATTTCCGGATTCCCAAGTGGAGCGAAATATACAGCTTTGCTTTATCAAAAAAAGCAAATTTCCAAAGCAACTGGTAATTATCTTCTTCTTTTTACACATTATGCCAATCCTTTATTTGTCCTAGGTAGTTGTAGTCTTATTTTACAAAATCATTCGCTGGCTATTCTTATTTTTTTCTGTCAGTTAATCAGTAATTTTCTTTTAGGTTTTTTCTTCCGTCCCAAAGAAGTAGAGGAAGAAAACACTTCTTTTGTAAAAGAAACATCTTCTGTTCTTCCTTGTTTATCTGAGGCCATTAATCAAGCAATGGAAGTATTACTTTTTATGTTAGGATCCATTACTTTTTTCTTATTTGTCAGTAAAATCTTTCTTGTTTTTTTCCCCTTGCCTCCTTTTCTTCAAATTTTAGTAACGGGTATTTTCGATATGACAAGCGGCATCGCCATGACACAAGAACTTTCTTTTCTTCCTTTTTTACAAGGACTTTGCGTTCTAACATTCCTTGTTTTTGGAGGATTTTCGGTTCATTTACAAGTCAAAAACGCCATCAAAAAAACCGATCTTTCTTATCGGTTCTTCTTTCTCGGTCGTATTTTACAGCTAGGAATTGCCATTTTGCTTTTTGTTAGTCTTTATCCATTGTTATAGTTTATAGGAGAAGTAATACGAACACGATAAGGTTGTTCAAAATTAGGGTGTTCTAAATAAAGGGTTATTTGAACGAATTCTCCATCGATTAAGACTTTGGAATCTTCTGTTAGTGTCAGATCTGCAATATTTGGAATGGCATATTCTAGCATACTAGAACTTTCTCCATATTGGATTTTTCCTCTTTCTAACACGTCTTCCTCTTCCGAAACAACCGTTGGTGTAATTTGAAGTTGGGTTGTGGATCCATCTAGAAATTGAAAAATCGCATTTTTATCATCGGTTAATTGAACAGACACTAAGTTTTTCTTAATAAAATCATCCTGCAATAATTTTTGTAAATTGTTTTCATATTGAATAACCTGATTTTCAATCGATTCAATTTGTTCCTCATTTTTATAGTTCATGATCATATTAAACATAGAAACTACAATCGTACTAATTAGGATGAAGGAAACTAATAATTCGATCGATGTAATCCCTTTTTGATTCATTCTTTTCATTTCCGCACCTCGATTGTTCCATATTTATGATTGTTTCCACAGTTTGCTACATTATCAATACCGCAATACTCTATAATAACACGGTAATATCCCGTAGCCGCTGTTTTACTTGTATTTTTTTCATAGCTAGGTAAATAGGATAAATATTCTTCAAAATTTCTTGGAAAAGTATCTTTAATTCCTTTGATCTTATCGGTTTGATAAGGTGTTAAATAAACTCTTGTAATACCATTGACTTCTTTAAAATTTTCAAACAGATCACGATATCGGGAGCTTTCCATATAACTAGAATTCGTAATGTCAAGATAACCAATACTAGAAGCATTTGTATAAGCCGCTTCACTCAATCCATCTAACACAAAGCGTCTTGCCCAATGGGCCATATAAGTAGCTTCTACACTATCATAATTTTTATAACGATCATATTCTCCAATGAGTGGTAATATGTTGGTATACAATAAAACAACGATGCTTACAACAAAGACTGTTGTAATTAGGGTTTCCACTAACATGAAACCTTTTTGATTCCTCTTTTTCTTTCTTTTCACCTTTACACCCTCTTGCTATCTTTCTATTCTTATTATATAATATATTATAGTAAATTACCATATCAAAAATAAAGGGGTTGATGAAAATGGTAACCTATGACATGACGAAAATTCCCGTCATTGATGTTGTTGATGATATTTTAGTAAGTGCAGCACAAAAAGGTGCCAGTGATATTCACTTTGACCCTCGGGAAGAACACCTTTTAGTTCGTATTCGTATTGATGGTGATTTGGTCGATTACACTATCATTCCCAAAATGTATGAAAGAAATTTAATTACCAGAATTAAGCTACTAGCGAATATGAATATCACAGAGAGTAGACTTCCACAAGATGGTTCGATTAAAGATACGATCAAAGGAGTGCCTTTGGAAACTCGTGTTTCTACCCTACCGACCAACGAAGGAGAAAAATGTGTTATTCGTATTTTGGATTATTCTCTTAGTTTACAAGGAATTGATTCTTTGGGTTTCAATGATAAAAATCTTACAAAATTAAAGAAAATGATCAAAGAACCAAATGGAATTATTTTGATTACCGGAGCGACCGGTTCTGGTAAAAGTACGACTGTTTACTCTATTTTACAAGTTTTAAATCAAAAAGAAACAAATATTATTACCGTAGAAGATCCCATTGAAATGAATATTGAGGGATTAAATCAAGTTCAAGTGAATAGTGAAATTGGTCTTGACTTTGCGACGGTTCTAAGGTCTATTTTACGTCAGGATCCCAATATTATTTTAATTGGTGAAATTCGTGATAGTGAAACAGCTAAAATTGCCGTTCGAGCTTCTATTACCGGACACCTTGTTCTATCAACCATCCATACTAACAACTCTTTAAGTACCATTGAACGTCTTTTGGATATGAATGTAGAACGTTATCTTTTATCTAGTGCTTTATCAGGTATTATCTCACAACGGCTTGCCAAAAAGTTATGTCCCCATTGTCGGGTATTAACCGAAACGTCTGCTTATGAGAAAAAAGTTTTTCGTCTTGCGATCGGACAAGAGGTAAATCAAATCTATACAGCTAATAAAAAAGGTTGCGATCAATGTAATGGCGGTTATCGAGGCCGAATTGCTATTCAAGAAGTGTTAATGATTAATGATGAAATCAGAAATGCTTTAAATGAGGAAGAACTTGATAAAGAGGATTTACACGAATTAGTTTATACTTCTGATGTTATTACCATGTTACAAGATGCTTTATGGAAAGTATTAAACGGCCTTACTTCTTTTGAAGAAGTCTATCGAATCATTGATGTAGACGATGATCTAGACGCCCAACTACTCCCCACGAAAAAAAGAGAAAAAGAAAGAAAAAAAGAAAAAATAATAGAACAGGCAGAAGAAAAGAAAGAGGAAATGGAAAAAGAAGAGCCAATTGACCTTTTCTCTATCGAATCTCTTAGTGAAAAACAAGAGGAAAAAAGCCATTCCATTGAGACTTTATAAAAGAGGCTGTCGGGAACTTAAGCCATTGGTTTCTTGACAGTTTCTTTTTTCTTTAAAGTTGTGTTAAACTTTATGACTGATTAATATACTCAGCGCAAGCAACATTTAAATCGATAGGCATATCAATAGAGAAAATTTTGTTTGATTTAACATAATTGTTATCAAGAACAATATTACAATATGATTCAGTTTTAAGCTTACTTAAATTGAATCTCTTTTTCATAATGAATATATAAGTGAACCAATTTAAATATTCTTGTAAATGTCTTGTAGATACACCTCTGAATTTACTAAGCCAGGTTTCTAATTGAGAATGAACCCCATTAATTTCAGCTATATTGATCCTACCATTACTATGAAATCCTGATGGTACAGTTTGTAATTTCAGATTATGATTTTCACAAAAATCTTGATATGCACTTGCACTGTCAGCATTTATAGATTTTGCATTATTTAATTTATACCCTAGACTATATTCCAACATTTGTGTCGTACATCTTCCAAGCCCAGTAATTTTTAATAACAAGTTATCGTTCTCATCGATGCTTGATACCACACAAATTTTATGATGACTAATGCCTCTATATGGTGATGATGTTGATGTTCTTTTTTTAGAATATCTTGGCATATTATTTGGTTTAGTTCCTTTTAAATTAATGGTAAAATACTTTTCGTCCGATTGGATTTCGCCAGATAATGTAATGTTATTTATAAAGTTTTCAAGAGCAAACAAAACTTTATGTCTAATTCTAAATGAAGTTAATAATGAAATATTATTTTCTTCAGCTATTCTTCTTAAACTAAAGCCATCTAACAAGTTATCAATAATATTACGCCACACTTCAAACGAAAGTTTACTATGATAAATTACAGTATTTGTTGTTTCAGAAATAGTAGATTTACAACCGGAACAAACATATTTTTGAACACCGTTTTTGGTTTTACCATTTTTATGAAATTTACACCCACATTTATTACAATACAATCTATCTTTTCTATGTGAAGAAATTATTTTTGAATTAGAGTTTTTTTCAGAACAAAGTTTAGTTAAATTTTCTAACAAATAATTTTTAAATTCAATAATTGATACAGGATCTAAATCTTTAATTAATTCTTTTATATTCATACTATAAAAAATATCCTTAATCAGCTAGTCCAAATCAGAATTTTCATCGCCAAACAAAAATGTAGATAGACTAGCTGATTAAGGATACTCCTTTCTACATTTTGTTTGGCATAACCATTATATCACATTTTTTAAT
>DVKE01000063.1 GCA_018716225.1 Candidatus Onthousia faecigallinarum
GCCCAAAGTTATAAAGAGGCACGAGCGATTGTAGGAGATTGGAAGGAAGGAGGAGAAATCGTGGACGAATTAGAGAAACTAAGATACAACGATGAATTTAATGCGGTTTATGATGCCGAAATTGTACAGAAAAAGTTAGAGAATTCAGCTAGGAAAGAAGGCGAAAGTATCGGCATGAAAAAGGGTGAAAAGCAAAAAGAAAAAGAAATTGCTCATTCTATGTTAAAAGACAATGTTCCTTACTGTAAGATTTCAAAGTATACAGGATTAAGTAAACAAGAAATATTAAAATTACAAAAAGTTTAAAGATGAAACAAAGTGTAATAGCTTTGTTTTTTCTTCTAAATGAATTGACGAACATTTGTTCTTGGGTTACAATAGAATAAGGAGGAGTTATGAAAATATTACGTTATAAAAGAAAAAAAGAAGGATTATACTCAGTGTTTTTAGAAAAGGAAAAAGAATATTCTTTCTATGAAGAAGTGATTATAAAGCATAGTCTTTTATTAAAGAAGAATCTAACAGAAGAGGAATTAGAAGAATTATTAAAAGAAAATAAAAGCTATGAAAGTTATTATAGTGCCTTATCTTTGATTAATAAATTAGCGAAAACCTCTTTCGAAGTCAAAAAATATTTAGAAGATAAAGGCTTTTTAAAAGAAGATATTGAAAATACTATCACAAAGTTAAAAAAACAAGGCTATTTGAACGATTCTGCATATGCGAAAAGTTTTGTGCATAGTCAACTTTTAACAACTTCTAGAGGTCCCCAAAAAATAAAGGATGAGTTAAGAAAAAAAGGAATTAAAGAGGAAGATTTAAAAGAAGCCTTAGAAGAATATACGAAAGAAAGGGAAAGAGAGAAAATAAGCAAGATTGTGAACAAGGCTGTAAAGTCAAATCAAAGAAAAAGTGCTAATGCTTTAAAGAAAAAGTTGCAGATGACTTTAACATTAGAAGGATTTGATCAAAGTTTGATTTCCGAAGCGTTACAAAAAATAGAAGTGAGGGAAGAAGAAATTGCCAAAAAAGAATATCAGAAACTCTATAAAAAGTTAAGTCATAAATATAGTGGGAAAGAATTAGAATACAAATTAAAGCAAAAAATGTATCAACTAGGTTTTTCTTATTCTGATATTGAGGAATAAAATGAAAAAAAGTAGCTGGATTGCTACTTTTTAACTTGCACTAGAATTTCTAGCATTTTCAATCAAACGATTCATCAAGTCATCATATTGTTGTTTTAAGCCATCATCTTGAAATTCAAGTCCGGCATCTGCTCTGACATCGATAAGAGTTTGATAATATAATGTACTATCATTATCCATTTTTTCTTGCATTAAATCCTCTAAGATAGATTCTTTTACATCCTCTAAAGTGGGTTTATCTTTTTGGTCTTCTTTCAAAATGATATGATATCCATAAGTAGATTTTACTGGTTCTTCCGTATATTTTCCAACTTCTAGATTCTTAGAGGCTTCATAGAAAGCTTCATCCATATTACTATCTTTATTAAAGTAATCAATGAAACCACCATCACTAGCAGAACCGGTATCATCACTATATTCTTTTGCTAATTCTTGAAAGTCAGCACCTTCATCTAATTGTCGAATTAAATCTTCGGCTTTTTCTTTGGCTGCTTGCTCCGCAGCATCTTGTTCTTCTTGACTCATATCTTGATTCGTGTCTGGTTTAATTAAAATATGTCTTACTTGCATGTCCCCAACAATTTCATTATTGTAATATTCATTTACTTCATCATCCGAAATATGATCTTTAATATAATCTTCTACCGCTTCATTTCTTTTAAATTCAAGCGATAACATATCTCTTAACTCATCTTCATCTCTCACCCCTAAATACTGTTGAATCGCTGCTAAAAAAGTATCTTCATCATTATTGTATTGTGATTTCATCATAGAGATTTGACTATCGATAGAAGTAGTTTCTTCCTCTGTAGTTGGATATTTCTCATCTAGAATTTGATGATCCAACAAATCAATCAAAATATTGATTCCATAACGCTCCTTCAATTCATTATAAAGAGCGTCTGCCTTTATTTCTCCATCATTCAACGTCAAAATAGTACTGTTATCCTCTAATTTTGCTTCCTTACCACATCCGGTTAAGAAAAGACAAAGACAAAGCAAAATCGGAATCATAAAAACTTTAATAAATTTCTTTCTGTTCTGCACGGTTAAATCCTCCTTTAATATTAAATTTCATGCATATTTATCATATCATTACTTTTTAAAATAAGCAATTAAGATTAAAAGGTTTTGCAAAAGTTTGGGTAATACTACGCACACATTTTTGCATTTTGCCATAAAATAAGGTGAACATTAGAAAAAAAGGAGGATTAAGTTATGGGTAATTGTAATTCATCAAGCGCTATTGTATTAGTATTATTTATTTTACTAGTTATTATTATAGGTGCCTATATCTAATTTAGGAAAGGAAGTGTGTTTTTATGTCTTGTTCAAGCAATCAAAACGTAACAACAAGTAGTTGTTGTTCACGTCCAAGAAATAGCTTTGTCATTATTATCGTTCTTTATATCTTGCTAGCTATTATCTTAGGGTCAGCTTTCACATGGTAAAGAAATCTAGAAATCTTCGGATTTCTTTTTTGTATAAAATAAAAATTATGAAAAATACTAAAATTGGTGAATCTTATGTTCTATTATTTAAATAATTTTCTTCTTTATTCTATTTTTGGCTTTTTATATGAAACAATTGTGCATTTGATAACAAGTGGAAAGATAGTCCAAAATCCTTTTGTTGGACCTTGGATGCCAATTTATGGATTTGGAATTATCATTATGATTTTTTTAACAAGATTTGTCTTTAATCGTTTGAAAATGCCTCGTTTTTTAAAAGTGATTTCTTTATTTTTATTAACCATTTTTATTTTAACTTTGTTAGAAGAACTTGGAGGAGTCATCACAGAAGCCGTTTTCCATAAAAGTTTTTGGGATTATAGTGATATGCCTTTTAATAATGGAAAATACATTTGTTTAGAGGTGAGTCTTATTTGGGGTGTCGCTTGTCTTATTTTTCTTTATTTATTGAAACCACTAACCGATAAGATTATTAAAAAGATACCTCATTTTATAACCATAATAGTCCTAATTCTATTTTTTATAGATTTTA
>DVKE01000064.1 GCA_018716225.1 Candidatus Onthousia faecigallinarum
CATCCATACTCATTTTCTCCATAATCGTTTTAACTTGGTCTTCTAATAATAAATTACTTTTCTCATCTTCTAAAACAACATCTTTTTTACTAAAAAAAGCTATATAAATAACAACTACTGCAACTACTACAAATAAGATAATACCTACTTTCTTAAGCTTATGCATAAATATTAACTCTCCTTTTGTAAACGCAATGCTAATTCTTTTATTTTTCTAAAACGATGATTTAATCCTGATTTCGTAATCTTTTTTCCTGTTTCCAAAGAGATAATTTCGCTTAATTCTTTTAAGGATGCTTCTTTGTATTTTTCACGATAAATCAAGGCTTCTTTGGTCTTATCATCTAATAGATCAAAAGCAGCATTTTTTCGAATCATTTCAATTTGTTTTAACTGTTCTAAAGCGGTTGATACAATACGATCGGTATTCGCTTGTTCACAATTATTTAGACGATTCGTTTCATTCTTCTTTTCATGATAGACTCTAATATCTTCAAAATATAATACTGCTTTTGAAGTTCCTAGTATTTTTAAAAAATCACTGATTTTTTCAGCTTCTTTTAAATAGACCATATACCCTTTCTCCCGATTCAAAAGTTTTGCATTGAGATCAAATTGATTAAGCAATTTTTGAACAAAAACAGCTTCTTCTGGATAATCTATAACAATTTCCATGTGATAACGGGAAGTTTTAGGATCGTTTACACTTCCTCCATTTAAAAAAACTCCTCGGATATAACATCTTGCTTCCTCTTCCTCTCCTACGAGATAAAAAGGGGGTGTTTCTTTTTGGTAAGCAATTTTAGTTAATAATTGTTCAATATTTTTACTAATTACAATCCTATATAAGTTGTTTTTACTAAAATTATTTCCACTCTTTACTTCCGTATAATATTCTAAGTCTTCTTCTTTTAACTGTTCTCCTAAATAATCTATCACTTCCTTGTTTTCACTACTTAAAACAAGTTTATCTTCTTCCCAAGTCGCATTATTGCGAATAAAACCAGAGAGCAAGGCAATTCTTTCGGTGTCATTTCTCATTGGAAATGATAAAATTTCTTTTTTAATCTCAGTCGTAAAGGACATTTTTACCTCATTAAATAAGACATAATAATAGAACTTAATTTTTGACTGTTATGTTTTAGAGTGTTATCAACAATAGTAAGCAAGTCATCTTCGATGAGTTCTATATTTAAATTAGCAAGAACAGGATAATCAATTTTTACCGGATCTTTCTGCTCTAAAGTGGAATATTTTTCTACCATTTCTTGGGAGATCTTAGAATTTGAAGCAATGACGACATCTAATTTATGTTTTCCTAAATATTGATTGATTAGTTTTACATGATCGCTAACAGCAAAATCATCGGTTTCTCCTGGCTGCGTTACGATATTACATAAGTAAACGATCGGGACTTTGGTGTGATCAAAAGCTTCAATCACTTGTTTTGCTAAAAGATGTGGAATTAAGCTAGTGTAAAGGCTACCCATACTAAGAAGAATCATATCTGCTTCCTTGATCGCTTCGATTACTTCATCCAATACTTTTGGTTCTTTTTTATAGAAAAGGCGCTTGACCTTTCCGCTATGTTCTGTGATATTACTTTCGCCTTCAACAATTTCTCCATTCGTCATTTCCGCCATTAAGGTAATAGTAGCATCTTCTGATAATGGTAATACTTTATGTTTTACATCGAGTAGTTTACAAAGGTCTTGAATAGAATCTTTTAAATTTCCAGTAATGTTGAATAAGGAAGTCAAAATTAAGTTTCCAAGGGCATGACCATTTAGATCACTAGTTGTTTCAAAACGATATTCTAACATTTTCTTAATATCTTCTTCGGTTGTAGATAAACTAGTGATTACTTTTCGAATATCTCCAACGGCCGGAATATGAAATTCCTCTCTTAATTTCCCAGTGCTTCTGCCATTGTCGGATACGGCGATCACCGCTGTGATGTCTACGGGAAAATCTTTTAATCCACTTAATAAATAGGATAGTCCTGTTCCTCCTCCAAATACCACAACTTTTTTTCTCATTTTGCTACCTCCTCCAAAAGATTTAGAGCGCATGCTGCTGCTTCTCCCATTGCAATTACAATTTGATAGTGTTCTTTTTTTATACAATCTCCTATAGCATATATGCCCTTTTGTTTTGTTTCAAAATTAGAATTCACTTCAATGTAACCGTCTTCCGTTAAAATATTTAATTTTTTTAAGAAATCAGTAGTGGGGATTTGTCCAATACAGGGAAAGAGGCCATCTACTTGTAAGTTGGTCTGATCTTTCAAACGCACTTTATCTAATTTGGTTTCTCCTTCTAATTCTTCTACTTCTCCAGTTTGAAAAATAATATTTTTTTGCCCTTTTACTTTTTTGATAAGAAAAGAATCAGCTCGATAAGTATTTCTACGATGTAGAAGAATAACTTGCTTGGCAATATGACTTAAATAAAGAGCAGACTCCATGGCGCTATTGCCACTTCCTATTACTAGGACATTTTTTCCTTTATAAAGAGAGCCATCACAAATCGCACAATAACTAAGCCCTTTGTTGCGTAGTTTTTCTTCTCCTTTTACTTCTAATCTTTTTGGATGTCGCCCTGTTGCAATGATAATTTTATCCACTTCAATTTCTTCTTTGGAACAAAGGATCCTTTTTTTCGTTTTCCCTATTTTTATTTTTTCTACTTTATCATATTGTATTTTTACGTTTAATTCTTTTAATTGTTTTAAGATAGCTAAGGTTAAATCACTACCACTAATTTTCGTAAAACCGGGATAGTTTTCTATATCATTGTTATTGATAATTTGTCCTCCAGGAGCAGCTTGTTCTAAAAGGATACAATCTATTCCAGCTCGCGCTAAATAAATCGCTGCTGTCATACCAGCTACTCCACTACCAATAATTCCTACCGTTGTTTTTTTCATGTCAATTTCTCCTCTCGATATAACTTTTTTTCTTTTCTCTTGTAAAGAAAGTAAAAGTAAAAGCCTATGATGAATAAAATAATTGATACTATTTGTGCAATTCGAAATTGTCCTAACATCAAACTGTCCGTTCGCATACCTTCAATCATAAAACGAGCAACAGAATACCACATAAAATAGAAACCGGTTAATTGGCCCACTCGTAAATTTTTTTTCTTTTTTCGTAACAAAAGAAGAAGAAAGAAACCAATCAGATTCCATAAGGATTCATAAAAGAATGTTGGCTCGTGGTAGTCTCCGTTGATATACATGCCATGAATAATGAATGATGGTAAAAAAAGCGATTTTAAATGTTCTAGCGTCGTAATGCCTCCATAAGCTTCTTGATTAAAAAAGTTACCCCAACGCCCGATCGCTTGTCCTAGAATGAGTCCTATTACAATAATATCTAGTAACTTTAATAAATTTATTTTATTTTTTTTACAATAAAAGATGAGAAAAATAAGCCCCGCTAATATTCCTCCATGAATCGCTAAACCACCTTCCCAAATTTTAAAGATGTGAATAGGATTTTTTTGATAAAAGTTTAAATTAAACAATACATAATAAAGTCTAGCACCTATGATAGCGACAATAGCAGTATAGAAAACCATATTGAAAAATTGATCTTTAGCCATGCCTTGTTTTTTTGCCTCTTGATAGATAACAAAAACGGCACAAAGGACTCCCAATAGAATAAATATAGAATACCAATAAATATGAAAAAAGCCAAAGTCAAGTGCTATTCTATCCATGTTTTTGTACCTTCCTAATAATTGGGCGAATGACCAGTTCCTCCATAAAGAAATTCATAATAGAGATTAAAATAGAGATAAAAAGAGCTACCCAAAAATCTTTTAAATCAAAATGATCTAACAAAATCCAATCCGTTAATTTTAAAATAAACAAATTGATAAAAGGATAAAAGAGGCCAAAGGTTAAGCCTGTAATTGGAATAGTTAGACTAACTAAAAATGGTTTTACGGCTTTGTTTAAAAGGTAAATAATAAGAACGGCCAAGGTGCAATAGAAAAGAGGATGCTTTGGATCGATAGAGAAGGATTTAAACAATTTTGATACGATAAAAAAGACAAATAAATAGCCAACAAAATATAAAAGCCATTCTAAAAGCCGATTAAAATGCAGCTTCTCTTTTTCTCCGACAACAATTCTCATGTATAGCCCTCCTATAATTCTTTCTTTAAAAATTGGCCTGTATAAGATTCTTTCACTAAGCTTACTTGCTCTGGAGTTCCTGTTGCCACAATGGATCCACCACCATCTCCGCCTTCTGGGCCTAGGTCGATGATATAATCGGCACATTTGATGACATCTAGATTGTGTTCAATGACAACTACGGTATCTTTATTATCTACTATTTTCTGTAAAATTGCAAGAAGGCGCTTAATATCATCCGTATGAAGCCCTGTTGTTGGTTCATCTAAGACAAATAAAGTCTTCCCAGTTGCTTTCTTTTGTAATTCTTTGGCAAGTTTAACCCGTTCCGCTTCTCCTCCCGATAAGGTTGGAGCACTTTGCCCTAGTTTAATATATCCTAAACCTACATCTTCCAAGACTTGCAATTTGTTTTTGATCTTCGGGTGATTTTCAAAGAATTTTACTGCTTCACTCACTCTCATATCTAATACATCGGTAATATTTTTTTCTTTATAATATATGTTAAGAGTTTCACGATTATATCTTGTTCCATGACAAACTTCACAAGGAACATAAACATCTGGCAAGAAATGCATTTCTATTTTTTTAACTCCATCTCCTCGACAAGCTTCACACCGTCCACCTTTGACATTAAAAGAGAAACGATTTTTTTCATAGCCTAGCATTTTTGCTTCCTTCGTATTGGTAAAGAGTTCTCTAATATCATCAAACACACCTGTGTAAGTAGCTGGATTGCTTCGCGGCGTTCTACCAATGGGATTTTGGGAAATATCTACAAGTTTATCAATATTTTCAAGTCCTAATATTTTTTTATGTTTTCCAGGCTTATTTTTACTTTTATAAAGATAGTTAGCAGCACTTTTCACAAGAATTTCCGTAATTAAACTACTTTTTCCAGAACCACTAACTCCCGTTACACAAGTAAAGGTTCCAAGAGGAATTTTGACATCGATATTTTTTAGATTGTTTTCGCAAGCTCCTTTAATAGTAATAAATTTTTCATTTCCTTTTCTTCTGTTTTTTGGAACTTCAATACATTCTTTTCCACTTAAATAACGTCCAGTAATACTATTTTCGTTCTTCATTACTTCTTCCGGCGTACCTGCTGCTACGATTCTACCCCCTTCGTCTCCTGCTTTCGGTCCTACATCTACTAAGTAGTCAGCAGCAAGCATAGTATCGGTATCATGCTCTACCACAATTAACGTATTACCTAAATCTCTCATTTCTTGTAAGGAATGAATCAAACGCTCATTATCTCTTTGATGAAGTCCAATACTTGGTTCATCTAAGACATATAAAACACCAGTTAACTGCGAACCAATTTGCGTAGCTAAACGAATTCTTTGCGCTTCTCCTCCCGATAAAGTTCCAGCACTACGAGCTAAAGTTAAATACTCTAAGCCAACGTTTTTTAAGAAATTTAAACGAGACTTTATTTCTTTTAATAAAAGGTCAGCAATTTGCGTTTGCTCTTCCGTTAATTTTAAGTTTTCAAAGAAAGGAATTAACTCTTTAATACTCATGCAAGTAACTTCATAGATGTTTTTTCCTCCTACCAAGACAGACAAAACATTATCTTTTAATCTGGAACCTTTACAAGTTTCACAAGTATGTTCTACCATATAGCGCTCTAACCATTCTCTAATCCAAGTACTACTTGTTTCCATATAACGACGTTCTAGATTGGTAATAATTCCTTCATAGTATTCCGTTTGATTAAAGAGATTACCACTTTTTGATCTATAGTAAAAGTGAATTGGTTCATCACTACCATATAAAATCCAATTTTTCTCTTGTTCAGTTAATTTTTTAAATGGCTTTTTCATACTTATTTTATAATGCTTACAAACACATTCTAGTTTTTTATAATAAATACCATCCTGATCATCGCCAAGCGTTACAATGCAGTTTTCCGAAAGACTTAAATTTTGATTAGGAATTACTAAATCAGGATCCATTTGGAGTTTTACGCCCAATCCTTTACAGTCGGGACAAGCTCCATAAGGGGCATTAAAACTAAAGATTCTAGGTTCCAGTTCTGGAAGGGAAAAATCACAATAAGGACAAGCAAACGCTTCAGAGAAGATGACTTCTTTTCCTCCAACGAAACTGACTACGACTTTGCCTTTACTTAGTTTGGTTGCATTCTCTAAACTTTCCGTTAGCCGAGAACGACTATCTTCTTTTAAAACAATGCGGTCAATTACCACTTCAATATTTGATTTTTTGTTTTTCTCTAATTCAATTTTTTCTCCTAAATCATGCATTTCACCATTAATGCGAACCCGAACATAACCTTCTTTTTGTAGTCTTTCTAAAAGATCTTTATGCGTTCCTTTTTCCCCATAAGCAACAGGGGATAAGATCATAAGCTTTGTTCCCACTGGATATTCTAATATTTTATTGGCCATTTCTTCAACGCTTTGACTTTTAATGGGAATATGATGGGTAGGACAATAAGGAGTCCCAATCCGAGCGAATAAAAGCCGTAAATAATCATAAATTTCCGTAACCGTTCCTACGGTACTTCGTGGATTTTTACTAGTTGTTTTTTGATCAATACTAATCGCTGGACTAAGTCCTTCGATAGAATCTACATCCGGTTTTTCTGTCCCCCCTAAGAATTGTCTAGCATAAGCAGATAAACTTTCAACATATCTTCTTTGCCCCTCTGCATAAATCGTATCAAAAGCTAAACTACTTTTCCCGCTACCTGATAAGCCAGTCATAACAATTAATTTGTTTTTAGGAAGTTCTATATTTACATTTTTTAAATTATTTTCTCTTGCACCTTTTACAATAATTTTATCCATTTTGACACCTTCTTTTTTCTGCTCTTTATTATAGCACTTTTTTGGCTCTTTCACTATAGCATATTCAATTTTTCTAGTCAAACAAATTTTCTATAGCAAAAAAAGAATAGGTATCTATTTTTTAAGAAGTCAAAGCATAAATCCAAGCGATAAGAGGAATGAGCAAACTCACTGCTATAATTGAAAAAGATAAAAGAAATTGTGTAACAAAAGCCGCAGTATTATTTTTGGACTCTTCTTCTCGTTCTGCAAAAGCTCGTCCTGCTGCTGTTGATTTTGATTTTTGAATTCCTTTTCCTCTTCCCCCTTCTTCTTGTAAACTCTTATCCAGTTTATCTATTTGAATCTTGTTTTGGGTATCTTTAAAGTCGCTATAATAAGTGTAACTTTTTTGAGTCAATACCTTTTGATAATAAAGCGTGTCTTCAGAAGGAAGAAATATTTTAAATTGAGCAAATTCTGTTTTTAAAAATTCCGGTGTTAAATAAGGAAGTGTATCCGAATAAATTCCAACTTCTAAAAAGGCAAGATTATAAATATTTTGATCAATTTCTTGTTCTTTTTGTCCATCAAAAGGAACAAGACTTTTATATTCCACTATTGGAATATCATTTTCTGCTTCATAAAGATTAATTTTTTCCGGATTAAAGTTTGCAACATAATAATTATTCTCATGAATATTTTTCATGGTTTTATCCATGATATAAAAGGTTTTTTGATATTCTTCTTGACTATGATAATGATTAGACCATTCTTTTAAGTTTTGTACTTCTCGCATGGCACTCACCCTATTATCATTTTAACTTATTTTTTCATATATTTCAATCTGATCTTACTATTTCTAAAGGAGGAAAAATAAGATTCAAAAAAAACCAAGCTTGTTTCTCGGTTTTATATTCTTTTCCTACTTTTTTGATAAACTTTGGCAAAGACTTCTTCTTCTCTTTTTTGCTCTTCTTCTTTCGCCGCAAATACTTCTTTTTGATACCCCGAAGAACTTTCTTTCATTTTCCTTGCTTTATAAACATCTTCATGCAAATTAAGTTGAACCCCTAAAGCACCATTATCTTTTACTTCTGGATGCTGACATTTTTTTAAAGCAAAGTTTTCACCTTGTCCTAATCGGGAAGCCATTTGATAAATAATTTCTCGTGAAAGATAAAACGGTGGCTTTTTACTAATATAATTCATAACAGGATTTTGACAGTTTTCTTCTTCCAAAATTCGACTATTAATATAAGAAACACCATACTCTTTACAAGCTTGTTGTAGTTGATCATTATACATTAAAATAGTTTCTTTAAAGGGTTGTTCATAATCTTCCTGCATTTTTGTATAGAGATAAGCACATAAGGCATAAATCCCACTTTTTTCGTTTAAACCTAGTATTTTATCAAAGTTACTCCTATGACCATCAACAACTTTTCTTATTGTTTCTTTTGATACTCTTTCTTCGGCATAGCGATAGGCTTGTTGATCCTTGGATTAATAAGCGGCTTTTAAACTAAATGGATTAATATGTAATTGATACATAATATCATTAATTCCACTTGCATAAACCACAATAGGCGCCGTTGCTCTTTCTATCGTATCCGCTAGTTTTATTTTCTGATCTTTCTCTTTTATTCTGGTAATCGCTGGAATAGGTAGGTTTAAAGCTTGCTTTATCTCATTTTGAGTACCATAAGCTTGCATTCTTTTTATTTCTTCTAGACTAATATTATTCATTATATAATAATCAATATGTCGTGTCTTGTTAAACAGCATAGAGCTGGTATCAAAAGATATAATATCATAATCTTTTTCTCTTAAAGCCTCTTCTAAATACCGTAAGATACTTTTCTTAATATTAAATCCCCTATTATCCCATTAAACCAATTAAAGTTAGAGGCTGCCCTTTTAACTTATTTTTATAATATGTTCTTACTTTTTTAGCCTCTTCTAAATTTCTTAAATCTCCCTACTTATTCTGCACGAACAAAGGGAATAACAAGATTTGCAAGCGAAAATTCTTCTTTTTTTCCTATACCATTTCAAAGTTCACATCTCTTTTCTACTTAATCTTTACTTATCTATTTTCAAGTATTCTTTCAATTGATATCGGCTATGTTTTAAAGATTTGGTTACGGTTTCTGTTGTAGTATTCAGTAAGGTTGCAATTTCTTTGTATTGAAAGCCATTAATTCTTAATTGTAAAATATGAGAAGCAAAGGGTTCTGCTTGGTAAAGATATGATTTTACTATTTTTTCTAATTGTTTTTCCTGATAAATCTTTTCTGGGTCTTGATCTCTTACTTCATAAGTACGATATTTTTCTTGATAATAGTCTTCTATTTCATAATCATAGGGACTGTGTTCTAGTAAAGAACGATTCTTTTTTTGATATGTTTTACGTTTTACTAGTTTTAAACTACTTGTTAGACAGATTAAAAAGAAAGTATAAAAGGTTACATTCTTTTTCTCATCAAATCCTCTTACTGCTTTCATTAAGGAACTTTCACAGATAGATAAATAATCTTCAAAACTTACAATCATACTTTCTTCTTCCTTATAATAATCTCTACAAAGAGCAAGGCAAATCGGTCGATATTTTTCTCTTAGTATACAAAAAGCTTCTTCATCTTCTAAATCAATTAAATAAAGTAATTCATAATCATTATATTGTTCTTCTTTCATAAGTCCTACTTTCTATTTCGGACTACCTCGTAAATCATGATACCACTTGCTACTGATGCATTTAAACTGTCAAGTCCCTTTTTCATCGGAATGGTAGCGATAAAGTCACAAGCTTCTTTCACCAACCGACTCATTCCTTTTCCTTCATTTCCAATAATTAGAGCAATCTTCCCTTGATAATCAATCGTACGATAATCTTGTCCAACTAAATCTGTGCCAACAAACCAAAAACCATCTTCTTTTAATTCTTTTATCGCTCGGTTTAAATTGACAACTTCGGCAATGTTCATATCATATACTGTTCCAGCGCTTGCTTTAATTACACTAGCTGTTACTCTCGCTTGACGATCTTTGGGAACTAAAATAGCATCAACTCCTGCAGCATAACAAGTTCGAATAATCGCACCAAAGTTATGAGGATCTTCTAAGTGATCTAAAATGACGAAAAAGGAAGGATCTTTTTCTTTTACAGTAGCAAAAGATGTATATTGGTAGTCCTCCATGTCTAGGATTATACCTTGATGTACTCCATTTGCCAAATGGTCCATTTCCTTTTTTCCGGCAATTTTTATGCTGAATTTTGAATTTTCTCCTAGGGAATTTTGAAAATTCCCCCGAAAATTGTCCTGAATATAGATTTTTCTAACTTTTTTCAAAAGTTTTTCATCTGATAAAATTTTTTCTGCTACATTTCGTCCATATACTAACATAGTTCCTCCCGTAATATTTTGTTCATTAATTCTTTTATTCTTTCTTCTTGTTTTTCAATTTTTAAATAACCAATGATAGCTTCTAAAGCAGTTGCAAGTTGATACGTGCCTCTATCACAGCCTTTTGGTGGTTGATGGCTTTTCGTATTTCGAGCCCGTCGAAGGATGGTAAGCTCTTTTTCGAAAAAGAAATTATCTTCGATTAGCTTTTTTAAATAGAGTGCTTGTCTTGTGGCTGTTACATACTTTTTGGCTTCTTCTTGCAATTCCTTTACTTTTCCTATTCCTCTTCTTATTAGAAATTCTCTTACATAAAGTTCGTAAACACTATCCCCTAAATAAGCCAGAACAAGCGAATTAATTTCTATTGTTTTCATTTCTTTCCTTTCCTTTAAAGAAAAAAGACTATTAAAGTCTAATCTCTATCATTTCCCATAATAATTAATACCAGTCTTAATAAATCAAAAATTGTACTGATTAAAGATGCTACATAAGTAAGAGCAGCAGCAGTTAACATATTACTAGCATCTTTTCTTTCTTGACTCGTAATAATTCCTTCTTTTACTAAAAGACTCTTAGCGCGCTCTGAGGCGTTCAACTCTACTGGTAGGGTTACTAATTGAAATAATAACATGGTGAGTAAAAGTCCTACTCCAATCCAAGCAACATTGGTCGCTCCAAAAATAAGACCTACTAACACAGCAATATAACCAAATTTCGTTCCAAAGTTTACAAAAGGTATGATGGCAGAACGAAAACGCATGTAAGAATAACCTTCTTTATCTTGAATAGCATGGCCACATTCATGAGCCGCTACTGCCACAGAAGCAATGCTTGTTCCATGATAAATGTCTGTAGATAAACGAACCACTTTTTGAGATGGATCATAATGATCGGTTAAATATCCTTTTGTTTCTACCACATAGACATTATCAAGGCCATTCTTAGCCAATATTTCCCGAGCCGCTTCCGCTCCTGTTTTACCACTTTTTGCTTTTACTTTCTTATATTTACTATATCTTGTTCTAAGATAAATATCAGCAGCTAGGGTTACAATAAATGCTATGATAATTAACCCATAACCAATAAAACTAAAAGTTGAATAATAATACATTTTCCCTCCTATAATTTCTGATAAGTTGTACCATCTCTACCATCAATTAATTTAATTCCTTTTTCTAGTAGAGTATCTCTAATCTTATCCGCTTCTTCAAAATTTTTATTCTTTTTCGCTATTTTTCTTTGTTCGATGAGACGAAGAACTTCTTCGTCAAGATCTATTATATCATCTTTTTGCAAATCTAAGCTTAAAACCTTATCAAATTCTTCTATTAATTCTTGTTTGGTTCTATCACTAGTATCAAGTTTTAATACTTCATAAAGGATGGTTAAAGCCATAGCTGTATTTAGATCATCCGCTAGAGCTTCTTTAAATTTTGTAATATATTGATCAAAATTTTTTTTATCAAGGGCTCCTTCTTTTGTGAGTAAAGAGATGCGATTTTTAAGCTTTTTATAAGCCTTTTCGGATTGCTTTAGGGCTTCATAAGTAAATAATAAAGGCTTTCTATAATGAGATTCTAAACACATATAACGGTAACTTAACGGATTAAAGCCATTCTCTTCCAACGTACCAACCGTTAAAATATCTCCTTTTGATTTACTCATTTTTCCACTCTTATCATTCAAGTGTTCTCCATGAACCCAGTAATTACACCATTTATGACCAAGATAAGCTTCACTTTGCGCGATTTCATTGGTGTGGTGAGGAAAAATATTATCAACGCCACCACAATGAATATCCAAATATTCACCAAAATTTTTAATGGCAATGCAAGAGCACTCAATATGCCAACCAGGATAACCTACCCCAAAAGGACTATCCCACTTTAACTCTTGGGAATCAAACTTAGACTTCGTAAACCATAAAACAAAGTCTGCTTGATTTCTTTTATTACTATCAAATTCGACTCCTTCGCGAACCCCTACTACCATATCATCAATTTTATGATTGGTTAAAGCATAATAATCTGCTACTTTAGAAGTATCAAAATAAACATTTCCTCCTGCTTGATAAGCATAGCCTTTCTTTAGAAGTTTTTCGATCATGTTGATATAAAGATCAATATTTTCTGTCGCCGGGCTAACAATACTAGGCCACTTAATATTCAATTTTTCTGTGTCTTTTTTAAACTCCTCCGTGTAAAAATTTGCAATGTCTAGTACTGATTTATGTTCTCGTTTCGCACTTTTTAGCATTTTATCTTCCCCGCTATCCGAGTCACTTGACAAATGCCCTACATCTGTAATATTCATACAACGCTTCACTTTATAACCTAACATGTTTAAGGTTTTCTCTAAAACATCTTCCATAATGTAAGTTCTCAGATTACCAATATGAGCATAATGATAAACAGTTGGTCCGCAAGTATACATCTTTACTTCCTCTTTATCAATAGGAACAAATTCTTCTACTTGCCTTGTAAGAGTATTATATAGTTTCATCCTATCACCTCCTTGCTTACTAATTGTCTATATTATAGCAAAAAAAACAGGAAAAGAAAATAAGAGACTTTTCTTCATCTCTTACTTAATTATATGATTCTCTTTTCTTATCTTTTCTTCTTTTGTAACACAAATTTATCTTTTTCACTTATAATATCAAAATCATAAGACTTTCTAAGACCTTTTTTCATTTTTAATATAATCGGTTTCCTATTATCAGCACTATCGATTAAATCAATATGATAACTGGATAACTCATCATTAGGAATCGGAACGGTTAGGGCATCATATACATCATCTAGTGTTAAAAATCCTCTTTCTTTATTAACAGAGATTATATCTTGAGCCGAATAATAATGAATAGAAATGGGACTTTTAAGCTTATATATATTTTCTAAGTGTAAATGAATACTTCCCGGACAAATAGACATTTCAATTTCTTGGCTTTTTTTAAATTTATTTCTAAAAGTCGTTGATAGCACAAGATCTAAATCATCTGCTAAAATATCTTTGGCTTTTTTTCCAAACTTTTGACTATCTAGAATTGTTAAAACTTCATCGGAACAGTAAACCCCTTTTTTTCTTTTTCACTCCTGATCCGAATAAACTACTTGAAAATATTCTATCTAACCTGTTATGTTTTAAAGTATAATCATACACAAGATCTCTTCTTTGAGAATTAACAGAAAAAGTCAAATTTTCAAATTCACTATCCAATCGAGAATATTTTTTTAGTTCTTCTAATTTCCTTTGTATTTTTTGATATTCCACTCTTAAGCCGAATATAACATCGCTTGATTTATAGAATTCTCTATTCCCCATCATGTTTCTCTCCTTTGCTTATCTCAATTATATATTATTATTACTTTATGTCTATTTTATTTTATGTTTCGTTAAAAAACTCAAGACTTTAATCGGGAGACTACTATAATTTATAACGTTAGAGATAGGTATAATATAGTTATTCTCATCTAACTTCGTAAAGGTATCATAAAAACAGATAATACCTCCCGCACCTATTTCTTTTATCGTTTTTTCTAATTTAGCAAAATTCTTAATCATTTCTTTTTTAGGAATAGCAGTTTTTTTATTTCTAAGGAATATAACTTATTGTTCTTATAAAAAATTAAGTCTATTTCATTTTTCTCTTTATCACGATAATAATAAAGATTAGGTGTAATTACTCTCGCATTATAGGCTTTGATTATTTTACTAATGATAAAAGTTTCTAGGTAGTATCCTGAGTTTGAACCAAGCTGTAACTCTCTAGCACTAGTATATCCTGCTAAATAAGCAGCAAGACCCGTGTCCATGAATATAATCTTAGGTAAATTGGTTATTCTTTTTAATTCACTATTCATATAAGGTTCGAGTAAATAAACTAGTCCTGATGTCACTAGGATACTTAGCCATCTAACAGCAGTTGGAACACTAATTAAAGCATCATTTGCAAGAGCTGTATAATTAAGTTGTTCCCCTGTTCTAGAGGCAACACTGACAATAAATTTTCTAAAACTAAGCTCGTTTCCTATTTCTGTTAATTCTCTAACATCTCTTGATATATAAGTATCGAGATAACTGCGAAAATAAATATCATGAGACAAATCTTTTTCCATATAAAGAGCTGGCATTCGCCTTTGAAGATTATCTCATATAATTTATTAACATCTATCTTAGGAATTACTTTCATTTCATTTAATCTAGCGGGATCAAACAATTCTTTTCTTTCATTTTTAACAATTTCTGAATACATAAAGCTATTTAAATTAACAATACCGACTCGTCCAGCCAAAGATTCACTTACGTTTTTCATTAAATGGAATTGCTGTGATCCTGTTAACCAATACATTCCATTTTTATTTTCTTTATCTACATTTATTTTTATATAAGAAAATAAATTTGGAGCATATTGTACTTCGTCAATTAATAAAGGGGCAGGGTGCTCTTCTAAAAATAATTTAGGATCGTTTCTAGCTTGTTCCCTAAGCACCTCATCATCTAATGTTATATATTTCATATTATCCGGTTTTAAACTTAACAGTAGTGTCGTTTTCCCTACTTGTCTTGGACCTGTAACTAGCAAAACTTTAAACGTCTTATTAATATTTTCTATTGCTTATTTGGCTTCTCTTGAATACATAAACTTCACAACTCTTCCATTAGATAATGCAACTTAATGTTATAAAAGTCAATATAATTAAATTGGCCGTATACATAGTATTAAAATAGTCATACTTGATACTTTAAATTGGTCATTTTATATTTTTAAAATTTCTTAAGTATAAAATAAGCTAAGATAAATTAAACTGTAATTTCTTTTTCCCCTTTATACCAAGCATCTACAATAACTGGTGTTACCATACTATCAATAATTTTATCCACTTGTCTTGCTCCATATTTTTCATAATTGGTTTTTTCTATCATTTTTTCCACAATTTTTGGGGAAATCTTAACATTGATATTTTTCTTTCGAAAGGCTTTTGTTAAAACAGATAATTTCTGACTCATAATTTTTTTAATACTTTCTTCTTTTAAAGGTTGAAATTGATAACTTTTTCCAATTCGATTCACAAATTCTACTCCCAAAAATTCTTCTAACTCTTCGTTTGCCTTTATGGTTGAGGTAGTAAATCCTACTTCTTGTTTTTGGGATCCTAAATTGGTAGTCAAAAACAAAAAGACATTATCAAAAGAAACTTTTCTGCCCTTGGAATCTTTTAGATATCCTTCGTCCATGACTTGTAGGAATAATTTTAATACTTCTTTGGAGGCTTTTTCAATTTCATCTAGTAAAACAACGGAATGAGGATGAAGCCTAATATGATCTAGTATAGTTCGATGATTGTCAAAACCGACATATCCAGGAGGAGAACCGATAATCTTACTAATGGAATGAGGCTCTTTATATTCACTCATATCTAATCGAATAAAGTTTTCTTTTCCATAAAGAAGATTCGCAAATTCTTTTACCAAAAGTGTTTTCCCTACTCCCGTGGGGCCACTTAATAAAAAGGTATGAATCTTTGGCTTTTCTTGAAATCCTAGTTGCACTTTTTTCGTATGATTACATAAATCATGAATAATTTCATCTTGCCCAATTATTTTCTTTTTCAACTCATTTTCTAGATTTAACAGAACATTTCTACTACCTTCGACAATTTCATAGACGGGGATTTTTGTTTTTAAATAAATGACTTCGGCTACCATTTCTTTCGTAATCTTATGAGGTTTTCTTTTTTTCATTAAAGAAAGTTCTAATTGATTTTTGGTGCTTGCTATTTCTTGTTCTTGTTTTTTTAACTGTGAGGCCTTGTCAAAGTCTTGATTCATAATTGCTTCTTTTTTCTTTAAAAAAGTTTGTTGAAGCTCTTTATTTAGTTGTTGAAGCTTTAAATCTTTTTTATCTTGTGTAAGAGAAGCTTTGGAACAGACTTCATCTAAAATATCAATGGCTTTATCCGGTTGAAAATATTCATAAATATAAGTATTGGATAATTCTACAATCAATTCTAGTATTTCATCAGATATACTAACAGAGTGATAGGCTTCATAAAGGGGTTTTAATTTTTTTAATATTTCCAAGGTTTTCTCTTTATCCGGTTCTTCTACCATGACTATTTGAAAGCGACGATTTAAAGCTTTATCTTTTTCAATAAATTCATGATATTCTGCTACGGTAGTCGCACCGATCAAATGAAGTTTTCCTCTTGATAAGGCTGGTTTCATAATATTGGATGCATCAATCGCGCCTTCCGCTCCGCCTGCTCCAACAAGGGTATGAATCTCATCAATGAAAAGAATAAAATCATCGTTTTCTTCTAATTCTTTTAATATTTTTCCAATTCTTTCTTCGAATTCTCCTCGATATTTTGTTCCTGCTACAAGGCTTGCCATCGGAACGGAAAGAATGGTTTTACCTTTTAAAGGTTTAGGAACATTATCTTCTACTATACGTCTAGCTAGTTCTTCTACAATTGCTGTTTTTCCAACTCCTGCCTCTCCTAATAAAAGAGGATTATTTTTCGTTCTGCGACATAATATTTCGATTAAATAATTCAATTCTTCCTCTCTACCAATAACAGGATCTACTTCATTACTTACTACTTTCTTATTCAAATTGACTGAGAATTCTTCTATCAATAATTTCTTGTGAATTCCTTTTTTCTTTTCTCTTAAGCTGCTTGCAAATTCTTGGTATAACTCATCAATATCCACGTTCATTCCTAATAATAAACGAATCGCAATTCCTTCTCCTTCATCTAATAAGGATAGAAAAAGCTGATTGACACTAACTTCACTTTCTTTTTTCTCTTTACTATCTAATATAGCTGTTTCAATTACTCTTTTTAATAATGGCGTATATAAAAACCATTCATTGCTTTCTTTCCCAATTCCTACTATTTTTACTAATTCTTCTTTGAATTTCTTGTATGTGATACCATATTGGTTCAATCGTTTTGTAAGAGGTAAATAATCCATTGATAATATTGATAACAATAAATGTTCACTACCAACATAGGGATGTTTTAATAGTTTCATTTCCTTTTTTGCTAATACAAGAGCTTTTTGAGCTTCTTCACTAAATTTAGAAAACATATAATCTCTCCAATCTAGTTTTATTGTAATTTTTTTTAGTGGTTTCTTTCAAGAAAAATAAACCCCAAAATAATGACAAAAAAAGAAAGGAAAGGCAAAGAAAAAAGTTCAGTTTTTTTAAGAAACTTTGCTTCTCATCTGAACTTTTATATTAATAATAAAATGGTAAATATAATAAATAGAACGACTACCAATGCTACTAATAATTTCCAAATGTATTTAAACCATGACTTATAAGGTACATTTAAGTAAGATAAAGTAATCATAAGTGGAATACTAGTTGGTGCTACTAAAGTAACTAATCCATACATACTTTGGAAAATAACAGCAACAAGTGGATAAACGGAAGTATCTGTTATTACACTTACAAAATATGGAACGACATTATAAAATGCATATAAGACATCTCCATTGATAATGCTTGAAACTACAACAACTAAACCGGTTGTAAAGATGTTAAATCCTTTTGTTAATCCTAGGATAGCTTTGTAAATAACTAATTGGAATGGATGATAGGTTGTTAATACTAAGCAAGTATAAATAACTAACACGATTAGTGCAGGTACAATTGCTTTACGGATTCCCTTGCCAAATCCTTCCATTACATCATCCCATTTAATTTTATAAACAAATTTGATGATAATGATTGCCAAAGCTAATATGGCAATAAGCTCTACTAGAGTCCAACTTCCAAAAGCACTGATATTGGAACCTAAAATTTTTCCAAAGAGTGGGAAGCCACCAATTTCAAATTCGGTTACAGCATTTGTTGCTTCGGTAAAAGCTGTTATGTTGAATGCTCCACTCCAAGAAATAAATCCTAAGATCATAACCACTAAAATAGCATCTAAAATGATGACTAATGGCCAGTTACTTCTCTTTTTGATTCCTCTTGCTGGTTCTGGAATGTAGTTTTCTTTGTCATCGGCTTCTTTTAAACTCTTTTTCTTTCCAAAGACAAAAGTATTAAGAATTAATAAAGCGAGTCCGATGACTAAAATAATAATTTTAGCTGCAATATTTGTTGTAATTTCTGTTTTTAGATATTGTTGTAATATTTGCGTTGTACTATATGCAAAGGTAGTTCCCATTAGACCTACAGCAACACTTCCTGCTGTTGCAGCAACTGCTACTAGTTTACTGTATCCCATCATTAGAACAAGAGAAATGACAAATGGGAAAAAGAGAATTAAAGCGAGTTGAACACCACAAAATGATGTTAAAAAGGCAAAGATAACCATAATGATTGATATTACAATTGCCTCTTTTCCTGTAAACTTTTTCACAATAGCATCTAATATTCTACGATAGGCACCTGTCTTATATAAAACTCCATAGAAACCTGCAACCATTAAAATATAAACTGCAATATAACCAAAATAGCCTAATACGGTATTTTGATATGAGAATATATCAAAAAATCCAATTTGAGCCCGTCCTAGTTCATAGTAACTAGTTTGATACGTTGCAGCTGGTAAAATCCAGGTTAAAAGCATAAAGACAAGCATAGTAATTACCACAATTTTTAGTGCATTATGCTTCTTCATATTTTTTTCTCCTTTCATAAACATTATACGAAGAAACCCTATATTTTACAAGCTTTTCATACGATTTTAAGCATTTTCCCACACTTTTTCTTATTTCTATTATTTTTTTCCTAATCTTCCTTGGTAATCAGCACCTTTTACCAATATTTCCTCTGCTAAATCTTCCGGAGCCAGTTCTTTCACCACATCAATTAATTTTCCATAACGATTGTTAATTCTATCTAGTTCATTTTTTGTCCATGTTTTTTCGCGCTCCAAAAATAAATTGTTTTTACAAAGCTTATCAATCTCATTATAAAGTTTCATCTCCAAAGGCGATATTTTTTTCGCTCCTTCGTATTCTAACTCTTGATCAAAAGCCCTTTTTAATTCTTCTTTGGATTTTGTCGTTTGATAAGGTAGAAACTCTGTTAAAGTAGAACTTATGCTTTTATATTTCAAAGGAACAAAATTAGAAGTTTTTTGATTATGAATACTATTATTTAAACTAGAGCAAATCATCATTTCAAGAGGAATTTTTCCTTTACTTTCGTCCTTAAGGTATTCTTTGATCGAATGTTCTCCTGTTCCTTCGAAGTAATAAAGGCCACTATTTTCAGAAAAAGGCAATAATGATGCCTCATATGGCGTTTGGTCAAGATGTTCTTTTAATTTAGTTGTAGCCATAGTCATAACTTCAGGATCGTTAATATCAAGGAAACTCATGGTAGTTGCTTTTAAACTACTGGTATCTTGCATGGTGGCAATGGCAGTAACGGATATTTGTGATAAAATCAAAGAAATTTCTTCCTCACTATATTGTTTTTCTTTCATATATTCTTCTAACTTTTTTTCTGCTTCCATATACGTTCTTGTACCATCACAGTAAGTCATAATATTAATATTGCGCATTTTTCTTTCTACTTCTAATAAATCCTTTTTTTCTTCTCCTAAAAGAGGAATAAAAACTTCTTCTGCTAACGCTTCTCCTGCTGACCTTCTATTTTGCTCAAGCTGATAACTCATTCCAAGAAAATGAACAGGAAAATTGGAAACATCATAGCCTGGACCATCTTCTTGACTCGTGCGAACTCTTGCGGCTTGCATCCCTTCTCTTATTAAACCAAAAACAGATTTTGGAAGTCTATCTTGAGCTGAAATACAAAGAAGAAAGGGTTCTTCTTTTACTTTCTCTATCTTTTTGATTCCATAAGGATTACTACTTTCCTTTGGTACTCTTTCATAAATTTCTAACATTTTCTACTCCTTTTCCACAACTTCTGTGAACAATTCTTCTTCTTTTATTTTATCATACTCTTTTTCCTTGTTCCATTTTTCTTCTTACTACTTCAAAGAAAGTCTTAAATAATTTTTTCGAAAAAGCATCTTTTTCTATCAAATTTTCTGGATGCCATTGTACACCAATACAAAAAGTATTGTTCGGATCTTCTATTCCTTCAATTAAGCCATCTGGGCTTCTCGCACTAATATATTTTTCTTCGATTTCTTTGATATGATAATTATGACGAGAATTTACCATAATTTCCCTCTTCCCTATAATCTCGAATAGTTTGCTTTCTTTTTTTATTTGCACTTTATGTACTTTATCATTATCTAACTGACAATGATTTATTTTGGTGTTATTTAAAATCGTATTATCTTTGGCTATTTGCTTTTCTTTAGAAAAAACTTTTCCTAATGTTTGCATACCAAGACAGATCCCAAGCAAGGGAAGATCTTTTTTTCTAGCATAGTCAATGGTCAGCTCATCTAGTTCATACCAGCTATCCCCTCCTGGAAGCAAAAATCCATCACACAAGGCGAGTAGTTGTTCAAGATCTTCTTTTTCTTGTTTACTATACTTTTTGGCTTTTTCTGGTTCTACTCTAGCATCTTCTTTTTGAACGGATAAAAGAACAATAGGAATTCCTCCAAAACGGATAATCGCTTCTCTTGCTCCTTCTATAATGGCAAAATATTCTTTTCCTTCTAATTTTCGACTCATTAAACCAATTCTTGGCTTTCTCATTTTTGAGCCTCCTTATAATACTTTATGAATTATGAAAAAAATAGGTCACTAAAGCTTATTTTTCGTTTTCTAATATTGTAATTATTTATCAAGGGGTTTCATGGTAGGAAATAAGATGACATCACGAATGGATTCTAATTCAGCAAATAACATCATCAAGCGATCAATACCATAACCAATTCCGCCTGCTGGCGGCATACCATATTCTAAGGCTTCAATAAAGTCCATATCAATGTCATTCGCTTCTTCATTGCCCAATTTTTTCTCTTTCAATTGCTCTTCAAAACGTTCTAATTGATCATCTGGATCATTTAATTCTGTATAGGCATTAGCAAATTCTTTTCCGCCAATAAATAGTTCAAAGCGATCTACAAATCTTGGATCATCTTTATTTTTCTTTGTAAGAGGTGATATTTCTACAGGATGACCATATAGAAAAGTTGGTTGAATTAGCGTCTGTTCTACATATTTTTCAAAGAAAAGATTAATGATATGACCTACGGTTTTTTCATGCTCTTGTACTTCTATATTGTGTTCTTCTGCTAGCTTTAAGGCTTCTTCTATCGTCATTTCTTCTTTAAAATCAATACCAATTGTTTCTTTGATGGCATCTACCATACTAATTCTTTTCCATGGTCCTTCTAAAGAAATGTCATATCCATACCAATGATAATCCATCTTTCCTACTACATCTTTTGCAATCATTTGGAATAAATTTTCTGTTAAATCCATCATACCTTCTAAGTCTGAATAGGCTTGATAAATTTCCAGCATCGTAAATTCTGGATTATGTCTTGTATCCATTCCTTCATTACGGAAAGTTCTTCCGATTTCATAGACACTTTCCATCCCTCCCACAAGAAGCCGTTTTAGGGGTAATTCTAAGGCTATTCTTAGATACATATCCATATCTTGAGCATTATGATGGGTAATGAAAGGTCTAGCAGAAGCTCCTGTTAATAAGGTTGATAGTACCGGAGTTTCTACTTCAACAAAGCCTTTGTTATCTAAGTAATGTTGGATCGCCCGAATAATTTTTGGCCTTAAGAAAGCCACTCTTCTAGAATCTTCATTCATAATCAAATCAACATAGCGTCTACGGTAACGTTCTTCTTTATCCGTTAAACCATGGAATTTTTCAGGAAGGGGTCTTAAAGCTTTAACAAGATGCGTATATTCTAAACATTTGATGGTTACTTCCCCTGTTCTTGTTTTCATGATTTTTCCATAAACACCAACAATATCACCAAGATCGGCTGTTTTAAACAAGTTATAAACATCTTCTCCTACATCATTGATAGAAATATAAATTTGGATTGAACCGGTTTTATCTTTTAAAGAGAAGAAAGAAGCTTTTCCCATCTTTCGAATAAACATGATTCTTCCTGCAACTTTAGCAGTATCCGTCATATTTTCAAAAGCATCATGATCTACATCTTTATATTTTTCCTTAATATCCATCGCAAAAGAATCCCGATCATAACGATGACCAAAAGGATCAAGACCAAGCTTTCTGATATTTTCGGCTTTTTCTCTTCTTACTAATTCTTGTTCTGTTAATTCTCGCATACGATTTCCTCTTTTCTTGTATTTGCTAATACGACTTCAGTTCCTACTAACTTATCATGAAGTCCTTGTTTGCTTTTGGTAAAACCAATCATAAGTGCACTGATAATTAAAACTCCATATTGTAAGATGCTTAAGAAGGTATTTACACTTAAATAGGTTGTCTTATTCAAAAAGAAGATAAGACATAGACAGATAATATTGTAGAAAATACTATTATTAATCATAGAACGAAATAGCATATCATTCATACTAAGTGGTGAGTCATCGCATTTTTTGACTCTAATCTTAAATAGTTTTTTGGCCAAAGTTTGACCATTCTGATACACTGGAATAATGACATAGTAAATTAGATAAATAACTATATTGACGATGGTTAATACAACGGTCTGTCTAGAAATATCATAACTAATATCTACCATTTGATTGACATAATCTTCCATACTTATCTCTTGATTCAAGTAGTTTTCCATAATTGTTGTTTGCTCTCCATATAACTTCGCAGCTGTATCATTTATAGGGATCAAAGCTGTAATAAAAGACGCTATTAAAGATACGATGATCGCATCAAGTAGGAAAGCGAGCAATCTTTGACTGAAAAAAGCCTTGATTTCAGTACTTTCTTTTTTTAAACTCGACTTTTTCTTTTTCGAGTTATTTTCCGCTTTTACCACTTCTGCGTCCATTACTTTCTCTTTCTTTTTCATCTAATTCCTCCTTAAATTCTTCTAATACTTGTAGTATATCATAAAGTTTCGTCATTTGGAAAATTTTATTTTTAATCTCATTCGCACCCTTTACTCCTTTTAAGTACCAACTAATATGATTTCTTATTTCTAATACAGCACGATGTTCCTCTTTTAAGGAATATAACAAGGAAAGGTGTTTTTCGATCATGTTTATTTTTTCTATGGCGGTAGGAGCAGGTTTTAATGGATTTCCTTCTAAATAATCAACAGTATCGCGAATTAACCAAGGATTTCCTAAAGCAGCTCGCCCAATCATCACGGCATCACAGCCCGTCTCATCAAGCATTTGTTTCGCTTTTTCTTTGCTTGTGACATCTCCATTGCCAATTACTGGAATCGATACCGCTTCTTTTACTTTTTTAATGATAGACCAATCTGCTTTTCCACTATAGCCTTGACTTCTCGTCCTAGCATGAACACAAATGGCTTTGGCACCATTATCTTCACAAATTTTGGCAACTTCAACGGCATTGATATGGTCTTGATCCCAACCACTTCTGATTTTAACAGTTACAGGAATCGAAACGGCATCACTGACTGCTTTTACAATTTCACCTATTTTCTTAGGATTCTTTAAAAGAGCACTACCCGCTTGGGCTCTTAAGACAACTTTCGGAACAGGACAACCCATATTAATATCAATAATATCTGGCTTCATATTTTTTTCAATATATTTGGCAGCCTCCACAAAACTATCAACATCCCTACCAAAAATTTGTTGCACAAGCGGTCGTTCTTCTTCTTTCATATAAAGCATATCAATGGTTTTCTTATTATCATAGCAGATCGCTTTATCACTTACCATTTCGGCATAAATTAATCCACAACCCATCTCTTTAATAATCTGACGGTAAGCACTATTGCCAATCCCCGCCATGGGTGCTAAAACAACTTGGTTAGCAATTTCAACATTTCCAATTTTCCATTTCACTTGTATCACTTCGCTTCCGCTTTATTATAATCGAAAAGAAGCTTGCTTTCAAGGCTCCTTTTATTTTCTTTTATTTCGGTAATAAGATAATAATCTTTCTGTACTTTCTACCAATTGTTTTTTATCTTGCATCATATCAAATTCCATAATGGAAGCAGGATACTTGGCTTTCAAGGTTTCTTCATATAGTTCAAAAGGAATCTCAGCAGCTAGCGAATCATAAGCTAACAGATCATACCTTCCTTGCTCAAAAAGCTGTAAAGCCACTAATTCTTCTGGTAGAGATAAAAGCCCTGTTAGTCTATAGTATCTTTTCTTTTCTAAGTTTGAGTAAAACGATTCTCGCTTCCCGCAAAGCAAAAGGTTTTGAAAATAGATGTTTTCCCCTCGAGAATTTTCCTGAAACGTCCGAATTAAATGATTGTCTCTATATTTTCCCTGTACAAATTCTTCTCTTATTTGATCTCTTAGGGCGCTTTCGTAATGTGATTCATCTATATTAACAGCATAAAGAGCTAAAAAATTATTATTTTCACTCTTCTCTAAGTCGTCGAATGAAAAATTATCTTCTTCTTGAAATTTATCAAACCATTGTTCTCGGTCGGTTTCAAAATGATAAATATCAAATTCTGACGAAGGCAAATGATCTCTACGATAATTTTCTAAAACTTCCTTTGTCGCTTTTAGTTCTTTTATGAGTAAGCTTTTTCCACTTTCACTAAATTCATATAATTCCATTATTTTTCTCCTTCCTTCTTTTGTTCTTTTAATAAATCTCTAATCTCACTTAATAGAATTGTTTCTTCGCTTTTTTCTACTTTGTTTTCTTTCTTTTCTTCTTTCTTAAGTCTTGTAAAGAGTTTTACCATCGCAAAAATACATAAAGCAATAATTAAAAAATCAATAATTGATTGAAGAAAAGATCCATAAGCTATAGTAGAATCTTTTATTTTAATGCTTAAATTGCTAAAGTCTAATCCACCTAATAAAATACCAAGCACAGGTGTTAAAATATCATTCACTAAGCTTGTTACAATTTTACCAAAAGCACCTCCTATAATAACACCAATTGCCATATCTACAACATTTCCCCGCGAAATAAATTTTCGAAATTCATTGGCTTCTTTTTTGATAAATCCTTTTTTCATAGCTCTTCCTTCCTTTTGATTTTTACCTTATCGTACAAACAAGGAGTTGTCAATGACTTTTACAAAATCTATACATACGAATTTTCGTATTGCCTTTCTCTTAATAAAAAAAGCGAATTATTTTTCGCCTTCTAGAGCTTTTAATAATTCCGCTTTGTTCATTTTAGAATATCCTTTAATACCTTTTTCTTTGGCAATTTCTTTTAATCTTGTAATAGACATTTTTTCATAGGTTGTTTCCTCTTCTTCCGGAGGCATTTTACCATGTTCTACTAAGTAATCAATTTGTTCTTTTGTTAACGTTTCATATTCTAGTAGATTCGTTGCTAACAAGTCAAGGAGTTTTCTATTTTCTTTGATGATTTTAGTCGCATGTTCATAACATTCTTCAATAATTTTACGCATTTCCGTGTCGATTTCATGCGCTACTTCGTTGGAAAAGTTTCTTGTTTTGTTATAATCTCTTCCTAAGAAGACACTTCCTTCTTGTTGTTCTAATTGCATTGGTCCTAAATCACTCATACCATATTCAGTTACCATACTACGCGCTATTTTTGTAGCTTTAGCAAAGTCATTTTCTGCTCCTGTGGTCACTTCATGGAAAACTACTTCTTCAGCAACACGTCCCGCTAAGAGTCCCGTGATTTGTTCTAGTAAATCGGTCTTAGTAGAGCAAATTTTCTCTTCACTTGGAATCATCATATTATATCCACCTGCTGACCCACGAGGTATAATCGTTACTTTTTGAACATCACTTGCTCCTTTTAATTTAATTCCTACCACTGCATGTCCCGATTCATGATAAGCGACAAGTTTACGATCGCTTTCACTTCGATTGGCACTTGATTTGGCTGGACCCATTAAAACACGATCGCTCGCTTCATCTATTTCACTCATCGTAATGGCATCTTTATTTCTTCTAACCGCAAGAAGAGCAGCTTCGTTTAATAAATTCTCAAGGTCAGCTCCGGAATAACCCGGTGTTCTTTTAGCAATGGTAGATAGTTTTACATTTGGAGCTAACACTTTGTTTCTAGCGTGCACAGCCAAGATTTCTTCTCTCCCCTTAACGTCTGGTAAGTTTACCATAATCTGACGGTCAAATCTACCTGGGCGAAGTAAAGCAGGATCTAGTACATCCGGACGGTTTGTCGCAGCAATAATGATAATTCCTTCATTTTCTCCAAATCCATCCATTTCGGTTAATAATTGGTTTAAGGTTTGCTCTCTTTCATCATGTCCTCCCCCTAAACCTGTACCACGTTGACGTCCAACCGCATCAATTTCATCAATAAAGATTAAGCAAGGTGCTGTTCTTTTCGCTTGTTGGAACATATCACGAACTCGACTTGCTCCAACTCCTACAAATAATTCTACAAAGTCAGAACCACTAATATAGTAGAATGGAACATTTGCTTCTCCAGCAACAGCTCGTGCTAACAAAGTTTTACCAGTTCCAGGAGGCCCATATAATAAGACTCCTTTTGGAATTCTAGCTCCTAATTTTTGGAATTTTTTTGGATTTTTTAGAAAATCAATTAATTCTTTTACTTCCTCTTTTTCTTCCTTCAAACCGGCCACATCTTTAAAAGTTACTTTGTGCTTATCACTAGAAAGCTTGGCTTTACTCTTTCCAAAATCAAATGAATTCTTTCCGCCACCCATTTGTTTTGATAAAAACCAAAAAGCAAATCCACCAAGAATAATAATAGGTAATATATTAACTAGGATAAGAAGAAATGAATTTGACTCTGGATCTGTTGTTGCTTCAAATTCAAAATCTTGTACTTCACTAGCATCCACAAGTCTTTTCATTACTTGCTCGGATAAAGGTACTCTAACAAAGAATGATTCATTTGGTTCATAATCTTTTAATTTTCCTGTTATTTCATATACTTTTGCTCTATCTCTTGGTGTTACTTCTAATTCCGTAATTTCAGAAGTATCTAAAGCATTCATAAACTCATCATATGTTAAAACATTGACTTGTTGATTTCCAATACTAACGAAATAGAAAACCCCTATGATAATGAGCAACAAGAATACATAAGGTAATAATCCCTTTTTTACTGTTTTTTTATTCACGTCATCTCTCTCCTTCTTTTATTTATATCTTAGTATTATATCACAAAAGTCCTCTTTATTCTTATCAAATTTAGACTTTTTCAAACCTGGAACAAAAACAATTGTATTTTTACTATCTACAACAATAGGCCAAATCTCTCGATCTTTGGGAACTATCTTTTTTTCAATAAAAATATCTTTTATTTTTTTATGACCTCCACCTTTTAAAGCCATTACATCACCATACTCTCTTGTTCGAACCCGCAAAGGCAAAGTAAGCTCTTTACTCGATAAGCGAATAACGTTGTTGCTGTTGGAATTCTCTGTTAATACTTCTTCTAGAACATGTCCATTTGGAAGACGAGTATATTTATTAAGTTCAATTTCATAGTGAGAAATTTCTTCTAATACTCGATGAAGAAAAAATTCATTATAATTTTTTGTTGCAACAACATCATTTGGAAGCATTACTTCACTATTTGCTTTTCTACTTTTAATCAAGTTTAGTAATAAAGTAATGTGCTTTTCATTGATTAAGATCAAATCATCTTGATAATAATTTTCTAAGATGTCTTCTAAAATTGTCTGTTGTATTAATTCGTCTTGCTCCAAAAATTTGTTAATAAGAATCCTATCATGAAATGAAACTTTTTTCAAGGCTTTTGTTGTTTCTCGTTCAATATAATCGTTCGCTTTTAAAATTGTTTTACTAAATTTCAAGAATTTTTCATGAACTCTGGGGTCTTCCTTTTTTAAGAAAGGAAGAATTGTTTTACGATAACGATTTCTTGTATAGACACTACTGTTATTACTGCTATCAATCGCATAAGGAACCTTATTTTCTCGATCATAAGTTAATAAATTTTCTTTGGTCTGTTCAATAAATGGTCGATAAATAATATATCCCCCCATATTAATTTCTTTTTTAAAGCCACTATAACCTTCTAAGGTCGTTCCTCTTACAATTCGCATTAAAATGGTCTCAATCAAATCATCTCCATGATGCGCTGTCATAAGATATTTTGCTTGATACTTCATCACGATTTCTTCAAAAAAATGATAGCGAATCGTTCTAGCCTCATTATGAAAATTATCATCTCCGTAACGTTCGATTTTCATATATTCAAATACAACCTGATGTTTTTCACAATAATGCTCAAGGTCTTGTTGTTCTTCTTCACTTTCTTTTCTTTTTCCATGATTTACATGAGCACAAATTAGCTTTATTGGTATTTGTTCTCTTAATTTTAATAAGGTGTGAAACAAAGCCATAGAATCTGGTCCATAGCTGCAACCAAAAACAATAACATCATCTTTTTCTATTTTTAGTTCTTTATATAATTCTTTTATATCCATCTTTTCCTCCTACTTTTCCAAAAGAAAAATACCTATTTTTCTTCTTCAGGTATTCGTAAGATATACTCTCCATCTTTTGAATAATAGTATTTTTCTCTAGCATACCGGGCAATATAATCTGCATCTTGTAGTTTCGTAACATCTGCTGCTAATTCTTCTTCTTTATCTTTTAAACTTGCTAACTCTTTTTTTAAACTTGCTTTTTCTTGGTATTTTCCGTATATTTCCATCCAGTACTTTCCAATTGTATACGTGGTTCCTAAAATGACAAAAAGAGAAACAAAACATAAAAGAAGAGGTCCTAGTTTTTTCTTTTTCTTCTTTTTCTTTGCCATTTTTTCACCCACTTTCCTAATTTATATTATAAAGGAAAAGGCTTTTTATTTCAATCGATTCGTCGTTTCTTTCTTTTTTTTGACACTTTTAGGCAATTCTTTTAGAAATTTACGAAGAGGAACTCCTTTCTTGAAAGTTAAGAGAAAACCTAGAATAAGAAAAAGATAAAAATAAGGATGTAATATTCCCTCATTTATTTTTTTCATGATCAAAAAGTAAAGCATGGCAAAATCAGATAAAAAAAGAAGATTAGAAATACTTCTTAAAAGACGTGATCCACTAAAGAGAATATTATAATTTAGATTTAAAAGAAGAGAGAAAATAATTCCATAAAGAAAGGAAAAGAGACTAGAAATCACTTGAATTTTTAAAGACATTATTTAAAAAGACGATTAAAAATACTGGTTGTAGTGGTTTCTTTTTTATTATTATCGGCCATATAGGAAAAGGCAGTTACCATTCCTTTGATTGATACATTTCCTGATATGGTATCTAGTTTAATTAATTCCAATCCTTCTCCTTTTACTACTAAAAAACCCATGGTTGTTTCCAATAAAAATTCTTCATTATCAAAGTTTTCAATTTTTTTAACTCCAGTAATTAATAAATTTTTTCTTTCGGTTAAGGTAATACTATGATTATAATTACTAACAATTGCTTCTTTTGTTTCCATGTTTCTTCCTCCCTAGTAAAAGATATGAAAACAAGAAAAAAGTATGATAAAAAAAGAATCTATTCTTCTGTAGATTCTTTATCAACGTTATTATAAGCTTCTAATATTTTATCTTGAAACATAGCTCGTACTTCAGGATTGATAGGATGTGCAATATCGCGGTAACCACCCGTTTGAGTTTTCTTACTTGGCATAGCGATAAATAAACCGTTGTCTCCTTCAATAATACGAATATCATGAACAGCAAAACTGTCATCAATTAAAACAGATGCGATTCCTTTCATTCGAGATCCTTCTTTTTCAATTTTTCTTACATTGACAGATGTAATTTTCATATGTCTATCCTCCTTTTAAAGCACTAACACTTTATAAGAATATTTTATACTATCTTATTCGGAAATGCAATAAATTTTACAATATTTCAAGGCTTTCTGTCAATAAATCGTTGTAGGTGAAAGATTTAATTTTAGGAGGAGTTCCTTTTAAGCGAATTAAAAAAATCGCAGGATAGGTTTCTATAATTTCCCCCGTAAATTCTTCTACTTGATTTCTGCTACCATTAAATTTAAAATGTAGAGTTTCTCCTTCTTTCTTTCTAATTTGTTCTCTTAATTTTTCTATATTCATCTTGGATACCCCACATACATCGTTCCACTTGTAATAATTCCTCCCATACCAGCACTGCCATAATGTGTTTTTTCAATTAAAGAAAGAAGGTCAATTTCTTTGTTTTTCGGGGATAAAGCAACTAAAGAGGCAATAATCGCTGGATCTAGGGCATGAATGTTAATCCGTTTCGGACTAGAAGCAAAATTCGCTCCTGCTTTAATAAGCTCCTCATAATTAGATTGGCAAGCTCCTGCAATAATAATTAATTTATCTTGACTTTTTTCATATTTTCTTGTTTCTTTTACTGCTTCTGTGAAATTAGAAGAATTCTGATAATTCGCATTTTTGTCTTTGTCTTTGGCACCTTTTTTAAAAGAATCATGGCCTGTAATAATCACAATATCGGGCTTATAAGTTTCTAAATATTTTGTAATTTCTTCTTTCATATCTTTTTCTTTTATATTAATACCATAAGCCTCTAGATGCATTTCTTTGTAAAAGGAAATACAACGTTCTAAATAATCTTTATCTCCATCTAAATGAAGAATTTTTCCCGGTAAATAAAAGTATTCACTGCGATCTAGCTGGATCATCTTCTGTAATTTTGTAACTTCTTCTCGATCTTCTTTTTTTTTGATAAGAAGATTTTCTTCTACTAACTGCAAATCATCTAGTTCACTATCTGCATATAGTCTTACATCTATTCCTTTTAAATAAGCTATATTGTCTTCTATGTCAATAATTTTAAATAGTAAATCATTATGATAGGAATTGCGGGTTACCAGATCGCCTATTTTAAATATCATAAAATCACCCACTTCATTTTATGTGGATGATTTTTCTTTATTCATACAAACTATTCGCTAAATCAACAAAAACGTTATATTCTATATTTTCTGCTCTTGTGGATAAGTCATAATGATATTTTTTTAATACGGATTCTACTTTTTCTAAATTATAATTTTTTAAATTATTGCGAATTGTTTTTCTTTTAAATTGAAAACTATCATGAACAAGTTTTATAAAAAAAGCTTCATTTTTTAGGTTTTCACGATTTTCTTTTGGGGTAAAAGATACTACAACACTATCTACTTTTGGTATAGGATAAAATTGATTTCTAGAAACAAAAAACTCTTTTTTCGTATCAAAGTAGTAATTTAATAGTACGGTTAAGGCTCCATATTCTTTTTTTCCTTTCGAAGCACAGAAACGATCTCCTACCTCTTTTTGTACCATCATAACAATTTTCTGAAAATAAAGAGAAGAAGAGATTAATTTAAAAAGAATAGGAGTTGTAATATAGTAAGGAACATTGCTTACAAAATATAAATTTTTATAATGGTAGTTCTTTGAATCTGCTTTTAAATCTGCTTTTAAAAAGTCTTGATATAAAATACTTATATTGTTATAAGATTTCAAATTTTCTGTTAAGATCTTTTCTAAAGTTTTATCAATCTCATAGCACAACACATTTTTTGCTCTCACGGCAAGATCTTTCGTAAGCGAACCTGCTCCAGGACCTACTTCTATAACAAAATCTTCTTTCGTTAAGCCTACAATATTAGCAATGCGAGCGATCGTATTTTGATCTTTTAAAAAATTTTGACCATATTTTTTCTTGAATACAAATTTATCTTCCAACCTTTTTCACCACAAATTAATTATATCGAAAAAAAAGAAAAAAGCAAATGAATTGTTATTCCCTTGCTATCTCATTCTTTTACTAATTCTTTTTTCTAGAATCATCTTTTTCTTTATCTTGAAACATAAAGAAGAAATTTCCAATGCATAATCCATATAGTAAAACATTACAATAAGCTAAAAAAGTATTAAAATAATTAAAATCGATACCATAGCCATAAACTTGATTTAGTACCATGTTTTTATCAGTAAAGGCCCGATATCCTGCATATAAAATGACTAAGAAGACTAAATTACAAGTAATGTTATAAAACAGATTGTTGGTTACTCCTTTTTGATGAAGAACAAGATTTAATACAAAAAAGAGTAAAAGAACAAAAAAAGGAATAAATACACTAATCGATGTCATAAAACTTTTTTCTAATCTAGTATTTATTTGAATTACAATAAAAATAGTTATTCCAAAAGCCGCAATAAATAGTAAATACTTTGTTATACTAAACAATACATTAAATATTTTTCTCATCATTTTGGCATCAACCTCCTATTACGGTATTTTTATACCATTCTGAGACTTCTACTACTAAATCAAGGGAAGTATTATAATTTTCTAATATTGCATAATAGCTATCTCTGGTTAAGCTAAAGATCGTGTTTTTATTATCATTATTGCTAAATTGATAATTGTCTGCATTTTCTATATTACTCATAATATAAGAAGGAGAATTCATCAATTTTTTGATATTTAAATTAATAAAAGGTCTGATATAACTAAGAGATGGAATATTCATTGATTGACTATCGCTACTACCTAATGCATTCATCTGCATGATAACACAGTCATTTAAAATATTATTTTGATAAAATTCACCAAAGTCATAAACATCTTTTAAGGAATACTCTGTCTTATTTAAGTAATTTTGTGATTCTTCGGATTCAAAGCTTGCTACACAAGAATTTAATCTTAATTGAATATTATTCAAATCATAACTAATATAGTTTCCTTGGTAAGTGCTAGCATCATAACTAGCAGCATTGGCTTTAATGGTATCAATTTTTGCTTGAACTTGTTCTCTTGTAGCTGTTAGATTGTCACTAACATCGATTATTTCGTCAATGTCTCTTGCATGATTATAGTTAATGAACAAAAGAGCAAAAGCTAAACCAAAGATTAAACCTGTAAAAGTATATCCTATTAAATTAGCATATTCTAATAATAATTTTTTCATTTTGATCCCTCCGTTTGGATTGTAATTTGATAGCTATAAGATTTATTGATCCAATCTGTATCCATAGTATCCTCATTTAACCATATTTTTAAGCTATATTTATTTTCTTTCTCGCCCTCAATACTTCTTTCATCTAAAACATTGTTCTTGATCTCATCTAAGGTTCCTTTTTTTATAACTTTTCCATTTAAAGATAGTTCATAAGATAGTTGACTCCGTGATAAAGATTTATCTATGTTGGTCGTTACAGAATCCTCTAACAATACTTTATAAATAGTAGGATCTTTTGTTTGATTATAGACAGTAAATTGATAAGGATCTACGGCATCTGTATTTTCTGTTGGTACCGCATCTTTCTCATGAATTGTTTTTTCATTATCTTCTAATTTTACCATAAGATTCGATATTTTGGTGTTTTCCGTTCCTTTTTTTGTATAAAATATCTGATACCATCCAAAAGCGCTTAATACTATGAAAAGGAATAGGGTGATTCCTCCTAGAATGTAAAGTAGTTTTCTTTTCATTTCTTATACCTCCTTTCGGATCCTTTTTTTGTTTCTATTTCTTTCAACTTTTTATTTTCTTTCTTTTCTTTCTTGGAAGATACTTTTCCTATTGTTTTAATAAGTTTTACAATATCATATGAAATAATAGCTAACGCGGGGATTACAATAATAAAAATCCAACCAGCTAAACTGCTTAAATAATATTGAATATATCCTACTTTTGGAATTCTTAATATGACTTTCCCATAAATATTATCGAACTTAATTCTAGTAGCATCCGTTGTATTGTTCGCATCTCCTTTTGTAGTAAACAAATACTGACCATCGGTTGTCTGTTCTATTTTATTAATACGGTGGGTTACTGTTACTCCTGAATAACGATAATCTGTGGAAGTGAAAGTAATAACATCTCCAACTTTTAAGTCTTCTGGTTTATTTACTCGAATGGTTACAACCATATCTAATACATTAATGGCAGGTACCATACTAGGGCTAACAATAGTATAAGCAGAAAAAATCGGAGGTTTTGTTACGCCTTTTTTTATGTTTCTGTTTTGATCAAAAAAGTTGATCACAAAACAGATGAAAACGATCACCATAATAAAACACAAAGAATACATTATAACCGTAGAGATATAATGCAATATTTTTTTTATCGTGGTGCTTTTTTTATTCTTTTGTTCCATTTTCAAGTTCTCACCCACCCTATTATTCTTTTATATTTACTATATCATATTTTAAAATGTAAAAAAAGAATTCTATGTATCAATTTTTGCATTTACAGCCACTTGTACGGAAAAGGTTCTAGAAGTCCCTGTAATTTCAGCATCATCGGCCATCCACATTCTAAGCCGATATTTAACAGAAGTTGTTTCATCCACAGAATTTTTAGTTAGAAGCATACTTCCTACGGAACTTCCAATTTCTGTTTGTTCAGTTAAGGGGGTAAAAACAGTAGGTTCCATCACTTCTTCGTAAATACCATTTTTTTGTTGTTCAAGATAAAGCTTTACCTCATTATTCTCTAAGGTTGAGTTTGTGGTCTTTTCAGCTGATATTTCATAGGTTGTAGTGGCTTTTCCTTTTATCGTTGCTTGAATTGTAAAATCAAAATATTCTCCAGACCCATTTAATACTTTGCCCATCTCATCACTTAATGGCTTGGCATCAGTAATGGTAATACCATTGGTATCCTCTGTAAACATTAAGGATATATTTCCAGTATCTATCGTGTTAATATTATTTTCTTCATTTGTGAAGCTGTAGATTGCTGTAGAAAATCCCACAATCATTAACAGAACAATTAATAAGCAAATAATACTAAAGAAAAAAGATTTATTTGATTGCCTTTTAATTTGTACTGCTTCCTCTTTTTTTTCTTCTTGTTCCATGTTCACACCCTCTTATTATGTGTTAATTGTATCATATATTTTTTTTAAGGTAAAGAGAGCTTTTCAAGAAAATAAATTTTGGCAGAAAAAAAGCCATTAAATTTATTTTAAAATTTAATAGCTTTTAACTAAGCTGCGGCTGCACCATATACGTTAACTCTCAACTTATAAGTGCCTGAAGTTCCAAGACTACTGTAGTTTTGATCAATCCACATTCTTAAACGATATGCTCTTGTATTACTTGCTGCAAATGTATCTTCATATAGCTTGTATTGATCGGCAGGAGCTCCAGTTTTAGTAGTATCTGTGCCATCCGTTTGTTCCAAATCAGAAACTAGAGTTGGTGCTAAGATTTGGCTATCAGCCTCTGCATCCATGCTTGTTAGATATACTTTAACTCCAGTATCAGGAATATCACTGTCTGCTTCTTTTGTAGCTGTGATTACATAATTAATTGTAGTTGAACCAGTAATCGTTGCACTTACATTGAAATCAAAGTATTCTTCGTGACCAGCAGTATTTCCTGATAAAGCCATGCCTTGAGCATCAGATATTGGTAAAGCATCTACCAAATTAATTCCATTGGTCGTTTCATTATAACTCATAACGATACTACCTGTGGTAATGGTATTTACTTTCTCTCCAGTTTTACTATAGCTAAAAGCTGCGAATGATACTCCTACAACGGCTACCACTAAGATTGCTACTCCTAAGACCGATAATAGGATCTGTTTAGAATTGTTGTTTTCTTTCACGTCAGCTAACCTCCTTTACAATAATAAATATATCAAGTTTTTTTCTTTTCCGCAATAAATTGTTTCTTCGTTGTGTCAAATAATATTCTAAGCAGCTGCTGCGGCACCATATACATTAACTCTTAATTTGTATGTATAGGCTGTGTCAACACCAGTATAATCATCTGCTACCCACATTCTCAATCGATAATTTCTTGAATTTGTACTAGTAAATGTGTTTTCATGCAATTTGTATTGAGCTGCTGGTGCTCCAGTATTTTGAGTGTCTGTTGCATTTGTTTGTGGAAGCGCCGAAACTTTTGTTGGAGCTAACAACTGACTATCTGATGAATCCATATCAGTTAAATACACTTTTACTGCCGTGTCAGGTAAAGTACTCTCGGATTCTTTTGTTGCAGTAATTACATAATTAATTGTAGTAGTACCTGTTATGTTTGCTGAAACAGTAAAGTCAAAGTATTCTTCTTGACCATCAGTATTTCCTGATAGGGCTTTTCCTTGTTCATCACTCATAGGAAGTGCATTTGTTAAATTAATTCCATTTGTAGTTTCCGCATAGTTCATAGTAATTGAACCAGTTGTAATCGTATTTACTTTCTCTCCAGTTTTACTATAGCTGAAAGCCGCAAATGATACTCCTACGACTGCCACCACTAGAATCGCTACTCCTAATACTGAGAGTAAAACTTGCTTTGATGAATTTTTCTCTTTCATTTTCTATCCTCCTTGTATACTAATATAGCAACTTTTTCGGATTTTGAAAAGAGACTTTGCGATTTTTTTTGAAATGACAAAAAAATAGAGTCAATTGACTCTATTACTTGACTCTATTACTTATTTCCTTTACACTTATTTTGCTTTTCCGTATACATTTACTCTTATTTTATAAATTTCACTAGGAGCTGTTCCTACATAATTTTGATCAATCCACATTCTAAGCCGATAAGAGCGATTGCCTGTTTTTTGAAAAGAATCCGTTTTTAAAAGATATTGATTTGGAGGAGTTCCCGTTTCTTCGGTATCTCTTGCATCGGTTTTCTTCAAAGAAGAAACAAGAGTTGGACTTAATACTTGATTTTCCATATTTCCTTCTAAGGAAGTTAAATAGACTTTAATTCCAGAATCTGGTATAGTACTTCCCATTTCTTTTGTTGCTGTTATTGTGTAATTTATTGTTAAATCTCCTGAAATACTAACACTGACATTAAAATCAAAATATTGTTCTTTGTTAGCTTCTGTCCCAGAAAGAGACATCCCTTTCGCATCACTCATAGGATAAGCATCCACTAGATTGATTCCATTCGTTATCTCATTATAACTCATAACAATCGTACTAGTTGTAATCGTATTAACTTTTTCTCCGGTTTTACTATACTGAAAAGCTGCATAACTGACTCCTACGACTGCTAATAACAAAATAATGATTCCAACAAAAGCTAATACTTTTTGATTTGATTCTTTTTTATTCACATTCTTTCCTCCTTTTTATTCACTTATTATTAACGTATCATAAACATAGCAAAAAAACAAGAATCTCCCCCCTCTTTTTCTCCTTAGTTTACTCCTTTATTTTAAATATCTTTTTTGCATTTTTAGTAGTTTCTTCTTCCACTTTTTGTAAGGTTACACCTTTTATTTTAGCTATTTCTTCTGCAATAACGGGAATATTCTTCGATGAGTTTTTCTTTCCGCGATAAGGCTCTGGAGATAAATAAGGGCTATCTGTTTCTAAAACAATATTATCAAAAGAAATCTGTTCTACCACTTTCTTTAAATTGCTATTTTTGAATGTTACAACACCACCAATTCCTAAATAATAACCTAGTTTTATATATTGTTTCGCTACTTCTAAACTTCCACTAAAGCAGTGGATGATCCCTTTTACTTTGCCTCTATATTTTTCTAATATCAAAAGAGTATCTTCTGTAGCATCTCTAGAGTGAATAACAACAGGAAGATGATTTTTTTCTGCTAGTTGCAATTGCTCTTCAAAAAGTGTAATCTGTTTGTCTTTTTGATCTTTACCATAATGATAATCAAGACCAATTTCTCCTATTCCTACTACTTTGGATTCTTTTAATTGTTCTTCTAAAGAAAGAATATCTTCTTTTTTTATTTTTTCTGCTTCTTCCGGATGATAACCTAAAGTAATATAAACTTCTTTGTATTTTGTACTTAACTCTTTTGCTTCCTTCATATTTTCTTTGTTGCAAAAAGAAACAATAATAGGAGATACCCCCGCTAAAACGCTTTCTTTTATTACTTGATCAATATCTGTATAATCACCTTTACTTAAGTGACAATGTGTATCTATATACATTTTTCCTCCTTTTTTATATTTATTCTAATTTAATTATAACAAAAAATGTAGACATTTTTAGCCTACATTTCACTTCTTTAAAAATACAGCTTTTTCTTTCTTCTTATCCAAAAGAAATAATCTTACTATACAAACGGTTAAACAAATAAAGTAAAATTTATCAAGCAAATTCTCCCCGATTATGGCACATAATGCAATTGCCATATAAAATGCTGAAAACATTATTTTGGAGATACTACATTTCTTGAATTTTTGAAGCATTCTCTTTTCCTTTCTTCCTGCCACTCAATTTTCTCTCCTGCCCTTCGAGCATAACAAGATTTAGGAGAAAAGTCACTGGATTTCTTATTCTTTTGGTTTTATTTACATTTTATTTTACAGGCAATTTTAAGCTAAAAACGTTTCTTTATCAATACGAGCGAATAAAACTTCTGGATCGTTTAATTCATACTTATTATTTAAATTTAGTTGTTCTGTTTTATCTTCCGTATTTAATTGTCTTAATATTTCTTGACTGGTAGACGGTAGAAAAGGTTCTAACTTAATAGCGCAAACTCGAATGGATTCCAGAAGATGATATAAAACTGTTTCAAGTCTTTCTTTTTTGTTCTCTTCTTTGGCTAAAATCCAAGGGGTTGTTTCATCAATATATTTATTGCTTGCTCTTAAAACCTCAAAAATGACACTAATACTTTCTGCTACTTCTAATGTTTTCATTTTTTCGTCTATTTTATCTCTTAAATTATTGATTTGAGTAATTAACTCATCATCTAAATCTTCTTTTCGACCTTTGTATTCTACTTTTTTATTAAAATATTTTTTGGCCATAGAAATCGTACGTTGCACAAGATTTCCTAGTACATTAGCTAAATCTCCGTTGATACGCTCTATTAGTAATTCATAAGTAATATTTCCATCACTAGAAAAAGGTATTTCATGAAGAAGATAATAACGAACAGCATCTACCCCAAAGTATTCTACTAAATCATCTGCATATATTACATTTCCTTTTGATTTACTCATTTTATCATTGCTCATTAAAAGCCAAGGATGTCCAAAGATTTGTTCTGGTAGAGGTAGATCTAGCGCCATTAGAAGAATTGGCCAATAGATGGTATGAAAACGTAAAATATCTTTTCCAATTAGATGAAGATTGGCTGGCCAAAGTTTTTTAAACTGTTCTGTACTACCCTCCGGATCATAACCAATAAATGTAATATAATTTGTTAAAGCATCAATCCAAACATAGATGATATGTTTGGGATCAAAATCAACAGGAACCCCCCATTTGAAAGATGTTCTTGAAACGCAGAGATCTTGTAATCCGGGTTTTAAAAAATTATTTACCATTTCATTTTTTCTTGAGATTGGTTCGATAAAATGAGGATGTGATTCAATGTACTCTTCCAATCTTTTTTGATATTTACTCATTCGAAAGAAATAAGCTTCTTCTTTCGCTTTTTTCACTTCTCTTCCACAGTCTGGACACTTACCTTCTTTTAATTGACTTTCGGTAAAAAAAGATTCACAAGGAGTACAATACCATCCTTCATACACTCCCTTATAAATGTCCCCTTGATTATATAATTTTCGAAATATTTTTTGCACTTTTTTCTCGTGTTCTTTATCAGTAGTACGTACAAATTTATCATAACTAGTATTCATTAAATCCCAAATTCTCTTGATTTCAGCTGCTATTTTATCCACATATTCTTGTGGACTAACACCTGCTTCCTTTGCTTTTTCTTCTATCTTTTGCCCATGTTCATCAGTTCCAGTTTGAAAAAATACATCATAGCCCATTTGTCTTTTATAACGAGCGATCGCATCTGCTAAAACAATTTCATACGTATTTCCTATATGTGGTTTCGCAGAAGTATAAGCAATTGCCGTAGTTATATAATATTTTTCTTTTTCCATTTTTTAAACCTCCTAAAAATAAAAAAATTATTGTTCAAAAGGACGAGTCTTCCCGCGGTACCACCTTTTTTCGCAATAATTTGCACTCTTATTTGGAACATAACGCGTCCTTACGTTCATACCTACTTATCGATATGACAGTTCCAGAGCCATATCCAAATGACCTTATCGCTTCTTTTCCATCATCCGAAGTCTCTATTACTAAAAGTCAAAAGGACTCTCTTTCATCACTTTTATAGGATTATTTTAACATATTATTTTTTATTCTTCAATATATTTCCCCAAAAATTGAGCTACGATCTTAATTATTTTTTTCTCTTCTTCAGAAAAAGATAGATCTAGATGATCTTCAATCATAAGAACAAGGCCTACTGCTTCTCCATCTGCTAGAATAGGAAAAAGGATATAATTGTATTTTTCTTTCCCTTCTGTTTCTATTTCTAAAATTTGGTTTAATTCAACTTCTTTTTTAACTACTTTTTCTCGTTCTAAGAGATAACTTTCTAATATTTTGGAGATTGGTTTCCCTAAAAAATCTTTTTTAAGATCTCCACTGGCTGCAATGACATAATCCCGATCTGTAACAATCATATTTTTTCTTATTGTATTAGACACGGTATCTAATAAGGCTTGAGATATCTCTGTTAGATCATTTGATACTGAAAACTTTTTTAAAGTTATCGCTTCATTATCTGTGAAAATTTCCAAAGATTCTCCATCTCTAATTCTTAATGTTTTTCTTATTTCTTTTGGGATGACAATTCTTCCTAGGTCATCAATTCTTCTTACCACTCCAGTTGATTTCATAAAAGCATCCTTCCTTTTCTCAGTAGTTATTTTCTCTAATTTCGCCCATTTTATACCATTTAATAAATCCTGTTTATTATATTATAAACTTAGGAAGATGATTTTTCTTTGGTAATTATTTCCAGTGCTTTTTGATTAATTCCTTTTAAATTGCTTTTATTCTTTATTAACAAAAAAACTCATCTAATCAAATAGATGAGAATTTGCTTTTGTAAATAGAAATCGCGCAGTCTGCTCTTTAATGGCATTCATTAAGATAGTATCTTTTACTAATATTTTCATACTATAACTATCAATTAATTGGTTGGGGTAACTTTTATTGAAAAAAGTAGTGACTTCCAGCTTTAATTTTTCTGGTAATTCTTCTTCTATAAATAGTTCTTTTATATTTTCTCCTAAGGTTTGTTGTATATTTTTTAACAGTTCCTGCTTATATTCTTTTTTTAATTTCTGATTTAATTTTACAAAATCTTTTTTTAAAAGTCGAAAGATTTCTTCTTTTTCATTGGCTTTCATTTTATCTAATTCTTTCTTTAGCTGCTCTTCCCTTATTTTCCCAATATGCTTTACTTCTTCTTGCATTTTTTTTCTGTATTCTTTTAAGACCTGATCAAGATATTTTGTATTTAAAATAAGAGAATAATCCTTCGCAAGCGATAGCAGTCTTTGTTTGATCTGATCCATTGTTTCTAGGGGTGGTTCTTCAAAAAAGGGAATGAGATCATTTTCCACGAAAGCTTTCGTATTATTGGTTATTAATTCTTGAATGGAACCATAATAGATTTCTTTATGCTGCTGTAACAGATCCTGATCCATTTTAATCCTTCTTTCTATTCTATTTTCTTTAGAATAACAGTTGTTTTTCTTTTCGTCAAGAACCCTTTTTTTAATTGGAAGAATTTTTTTCTGTTTTTTGGTTTTGTTCTTTGGTTCTTAATAACTTATCAAGTAATTCCGTAAGATAATATATTGGATGTTTTTCTAATTTTATTGTATCTAAAATAATTGTTAGATCATTTTCTCTACTTTTAAAGCGGAACATGGCCGTAATGTGAAAAGCATCAAAGAATAGTTGCTCGGTATCAATAGTTTTGGTTACTTCTTGATTAAAATAAAGTTCAATACTATTTTTCGTTTGCCGTACACTGGTTACTGGAATCTTTTCTACTAATTTTTCAAACCATTCTTCATACATATAGATAAGCATATCATCTGTGACTTTACCAAAACGGTCTTCTAATTCTTTTTTTGTTTGAAGAAGAGATTTTTTGCTATCAATGCCATTAATAAGACGGTGAATTTCGATCTTTAAGTCTTCCTCTCTTACGTAATTGTCAGAAATATGGGTCGAAATATTAAGAAGAGGTTGTGTAGATTCTTCTTGTTCTTCTACTTTCTCTCCTTTTAGTTTTTTTGTTTCTTCATTTAA
>DVKE01000065.1 GCA_018716225.1 Candidatus Onthousia faecigallinarum
ATAAAATCAAACAGTTTATTTTGGAGCAACAACTAAAAGTAGTAGAAGATTTTGAGCAAAAGAAAGGTCAATTAGAACATCCTTCTATTTATGAATATCGTCCTGGTATTTATAATTATAAGAATCTCATTATTGATTTTGCAGGATATTGTAATTATGAGATTTATCCTAGTACAGATGTGGCTGTGATTGATTTGCCCATTCGAAAGATCAATGGCAAAAGAGCCACGAAAGAACAAGAATTAACCTTAATCAAGCTTGTTGCGATCAACCATAATTCTCTTGATTCTCTCTACCCTGTTTTCTCTGAAAAAGATGTTTATTTAAAAGATAATTCTTATCAGGTGGTCGCTGGGAAAATAAAAACAAAAAAAGAAAGATAAAGTATAAATTATCCTTCTTTTATTTCGGTTACTTGATAACCTAAATCTTCGATTAAGTTTTTGATTTCTTGTTCGTCTAAAGAATTCGTATAAGTAAGAATAACTTCTTTCTTCTTGAGATCAATTTTTATTTTTTTGATCTCTTTTTTTGTTTCAAGTGCTTTTTTTATTCTTTTCGCACAAGATTCACAATGCATTCCGTCTACTTTTATAATCTTTTGTTTTTTCTTTTCAAACATTTTCCTCTTCCTTTCTATTCGGTATTTTTAATCTTAAAGCATTTAATATGACGGTAAGACTACTCAAAGTCATGGCCAGAGCTGCTATCATAGGGTTTAAGGTTAAACCAAAGGGATGAAAAATTCCCATCGCTAGGGGTATCATACAAATATTGTAAAAGAAAGCCCAGAATAAATTTTGTTTCATATTTCTTACTGTTCTTTTACTAATATCAAAAAGCGTTAAAATATCTTTTAAATTGTTATGAACTAAAATGACATCACTAGAATCATTGGCAATATCCGTTCCGCCTCCAATACTAACCCCAAGATAAGCTCCAGCAAGAGAAGGAGCATCATTAATCCCATCCCCTACCATCATAACTTTCTTTCCTTTGGCTTGCAATTCTTTCAAGAAATTCATTTTTTCTTTTGGCGTTACTTCTGCTTTTACTTCTTGAATGCCTAACTGCGAAGCGATAATCGAAGCGGTTCCTTCATTATCCCCTGTTAACATAATAATTTCTTTACCTTGTTTTTGCAAGCGGCGAATCATAGGGATACTATTATCACGGACAATATCTTTTACCCCAATAACAGCGACTACCTTTTGGTCTAATAAAACATAGACAATGCTGTTGCCAAGTCGGCGGAATTTATCTTCCACTTCTTGATAACTATCCTTTATTTTTTCTCTAGCTAGCAGTTTATGACTACCTACCGCTATCTTTTGCCCTTTTATGTTTCCTTCTAGTCCAATACCCGGTAGTGTTTTAAAGTCACTTACTTCGGCAAGATCATAATTTTCTTCCTTGGCTAGCGTTAAAAAAGCTTTCCCAATCGGATGGGTCCCTTTCGCTTCTAAACTGGAAACCAAGGTAAGAAGATCTCTTTCCTTCATTTTTTGAACATAATAAATTCTTGATATTTTTAAATTTCCATAGGTTAAAGTTCCCGTTTTATCAAAACAAATGGTATCAACTTGACAAGCTTTCTCTAACACTTCACTCGATTTAATTAAAATACCATGTTTGGCACTTTCTCCAATACTAATTACCAAAGCAAGTGGTGTTGCTAATCCTAAAGCACAAGGACAGGCTACGACTAAGACGGTTACAAAATAATTAAGAGCAGTACCAAATGAAGAACCTGTTATAAGATACCCAAGAAAAGTAAGAACAGCTAGAGCAAGAATAATCGGAACAAAATACTGACTGATCCGATCCGCTAACCTTGCCATAGGAGCTTTGGTATTAGCAGCCTCCATAACCATGCGCACCATTTCTGAAATAGTAGAATTTTTCCCAATACGAAGGGCTTTATATTCAAAATAACCATCTTGATTGATACTTCCTGCTAACACCTGATCGCCTTTTTTCTTTTTAACAGGAACGGATTCCCCCGTTAAAAAGGCTTGATCTAAATAAGATTCTCCCGAAATCACTTCGCCATCAACAGCCACTTTCATACCTGGTTTACAAACTAAAAGATCACCCTTTTTGACTTCATCAATCGTAACTTCTCTTTCTCCTTTTCCCTCTTTTAAATAAGCTTTTAAAGGAGTAATTTGAACCAATTCTTTTAAGGCATCTTTGGTCTTTTCTTTTCGATTCGAGTCAATAAACCTGCCTAGCTTTACAAAAAAGATGACGATCGCGACTGACTCATAATAAAGACTCATCACTAACTCCGTTCTACCTTGAAAAATTAAAATAGTTTCATAAAAACTATAAAAGAAACTAGCCAATACACCAAGAGAAATCAGGGTGTCCATATTAGGCATCCGATGGATTAAATTTTTGATGCCATTTTTTAAAATATCTACTCCATAAACAAAAAAAGGGATGGTAAGTAGAAGAATTAATATGGTATAGGAAATCGGATTCTGGCTCGGATTAAAATTGGCGGGCATGGGAAGACCAATCATATGTCCCATTGAAAAATAAAGAAGAATAACCGCTAACACAGCAAAAATAAGAAGAAGATAAAAAGAACGTTTGTTTTTCTTTTCTTCAAAGTCATGGAAAATTCCTAAACTCTTAAAACCGTCTTCTTTGATAAAACGTTCTAGATCGTTCAAAGTTAAAGGCTCTTCATAACTAATTTTTGCTTGTGCCAAAACTAAATTAACACTCACATCTACAATTCCCTTTTGCTTTCTCAAATACTTTTCTAAACCATTGGAACAAGCGCTACAAGTCATACCATCTATTTTTAAAATTACTTCTTTCATCATTATCCTCCTTTTCCCTTTCTATTCTAACATATTTATATGAAAAAAATGTATCAAAAATACACTTTTAATGTAGTTGATACACTTTATTTTTGCCTTGTTTAATTCTTTGAATCTGTTCTTTTAAGACACTTTTGGTGTAATATACGGCTCCACTAAACTCTACATCATCATCCAAAAACTCATAATTCTTTTTATTACTATCCCACACCGGTTGATGTCTTTGAACATAATTTGTATTTAGAAAGTCAGGATCTATTTCATTGATATCGCGAACGCCCACGACTTCGGGAAACATTTTTTCAAAATAATAAGAAAATTTATCCAGATCATAATTTCCCCCATGCAAATGATAAATATCGTAAAAGTCTTTGGACCGCGTATTTAAGACCTCTTTCTTTTTCGCTTTTGCCACCACAAGGCATAATTTTTCTGCTAACGTCTCTTCCATCGAAGCGACAACAATTTCATATTCTTCATCTCTTGTAAATATTTTGGGTACTACTTTTTTCTGCTTTTCATAAATGTAGGGATGATTCTCTCGATAATCAATACCGATCGGATGATTAATTTTACCAAATTTAGCTGCAATAGGGATCTTAATGATTCCCGTATTGGTTCTTTTTGGTACTCCTCTTAGACTGTAATCAAAATCATGATCTTGCTCTTTGATACACATAGCATTCACTAAAATTAATAAAGGATCATGATGCGAAATCGTACTGGTTAAATCGATATCCGTAATTGGTCGCACCATTTTCTGTAAATGTACTAATTGCGCAAAACTACCCTTTACAATAACATCTTTGCTCCGATCAATCTTACTCATTCGATACAATAAATCTCTTGAAAAAAAGGTACTATAAAGATTCGTAATACTAATATGAAGTCTTTCGGATTCTTTTTTTAAATAAGCTTTTAAGCTATCATCATTTGAAAATTGATACATTGCCAAGCTCCCCCCTTTTGTTACGCTATATTATAACGCTTTTTGATAAAAAAAGAAAGAGCCTCTTTAAATCAAAAAAAGCAAGGATTTCTTTCTTGCTCCCTACTTTACCAATATTTTGTTTTGGTCTTTTTGTGCTTGATTTCTTTTTTGCATAGAAATAGCCCATTCTCTTAGTTGAACTGCCTGTTCTTTGGTTTTAATACTCCCTACTACTTCTTCCACCGTCAAAATCTTTCTATTTTCTAATGTCGCTTCCCCTACTATTTTTTTCGCTTCTTGATATTCTTGACTTCGTTTTAAGGAATCTCTTTTTTCTTTTTTTATTAATAGCGGCTTACAAATTTCATATTCGGCGATACTATGCTCTTGTAAATTGATACACTCTAAATCAATCAAAGTACTAACCCCTGCCACAACGAGGAGTGGTACCATAAAAGGCAAGGAATAACAAGAACCTAAAGTAAAAAGAGAAAGAAAAAGGAAATCTTTTTTTAATCCTTTTTGATGAACTCTTTTATTCCATTTTAAATAGTTGATCAATTGAACAGGATGCCTTGCATCGATATGATAATTTCGATTCTCTTCTTTGTTCCACTCTTTTTTTGTTTTTAACTTCGCTATTTTATTATGATATTCAATACCTTCCACTTCCTCACTACTTTTGGCTTTTCTCACTTTTCTTTTGGTATTAAAATCACATATTTTTTCATAATAAGTCATAAAGTTAGGAATAATTTTTTTCATCCCTTTAAATTTTAGCTTTTCTAGTTTCAAAACTATTTTGCGAAAGGTTAAAGCCCCTAACTTTTCATGTAATTCTTTTTTTCGCTTATACATTTCCCTAAGATATTTTTCTTGCTCTTCTTTTGTTAGATCTTTGGGAATCGTAATACTTTTAAAGCGGAATATTAACCTCAGATCTTCCTTTCTGTTTCTCTTTCCTTCCATCATCTTTTTCACTTATTTTAAGGTTTTCACCTTTGCTACCTCATTCTCACTATCACAAGTCAACTCTACTAACTTGTCATCGGTTAAGGCAATCAGCTTTTCTAGTTCTTCGTCGGATAAAGATTCCACATATTCCTCGGCACATTCCATAGCAAGAGGAGCATGAGCCCAAGGAGATATGGCAGAAGCTGTCGTTGCCGTAATAGCAGCGGCAGCGCAAGTGGCCGAAATACCAGTAGCAGCCAAAAGATCTCTTCCCGTTTCATTCAAAGTACTACTTGTCGTACCGCAAGCCCCACAAGTAGCAGAAGTTAACGTCGTAGAAAAAAGTGTATTAGACATATTATTCCTCCTTCAGAATGCTTTTATTGTAGAATAAAATATCTAAAAAGTCAAAAGAAAAAAGGCATTAACATTTTAACTAATATTTTTAAACAAAATAAGAGGCAAAAAAAGCAAAAGCATAATAAAACCCTTGTAATACAAGGGAAAATTATCAAATGGTGTCCACGACGGGAGTCGAACCCACGACCTCTTCCTTCGGAGGGAAGCGCTCTATCCAACTGAGCTACGTGAACATGTCCTTATTATAGCACGCTTTTTTCTTTCTTGACAACACTTAAAGCAAAATATTTGACAAGTGGGAGAAAAGAAACATAAAATAGAATATAAGAAAAAGATGGAGAAAGGAGTTCTTTTTCTAGCGCCAGAACCAAAGGTTGACGAGGTTGATAATGATCGAAATTTCGGCGGATGTTATCACGGTTTTTAGAAAATCGATAGATATATGACAAAACATAAAATCAATTCTTATGACAAAACATATATCATTCTAAAAAGAAAGGATGTATTTTATGTGTGGAATTATTGGGGTAGCCAGTAAAACAAATCAAGCACTTCAAATGATACTGCAAGGATTAGAAAAATTAGAGTATCGAGGGTATGATTCGGCTGGCCTTGCCTATGTAAAAGAAAATAATATTGTGATTACAAAAACCAAAGGAAGGATTAAAGATTTAGAGGAAAAGATAAATAAACAAGATCATGCTTCGATAGGAATTGGTCATACAAGATGGGCAACTCATGGAGAAGCGAATGAGATAAATGCTCATCCTCATCAAGTTGGCAAAATCACCATTGTTCATAATGGAATTATTGAAAACTATCAAGAATTAAAAAAGAAATTGGAATCCTTCGGATATTCTTTTCGTTCTTCTACTGACACGGAAGTAGCTTGTGCTCTTCTTGATTATTACTATCAGCAAACAAAGTCGGTTGAAAAAGCAATTCAAGTCTTTATGAAGGAAGCCATTGGTAGTTATGCGATTGGTCTTTTATGTCAAGAGGAAAAGGAAACTTTATATGCTCTTAAAAAGGATAGTCCCTTGATTTTAGCTTCATCAAAAGATACGAATTTTATGGCTAGTGATATTCCAGCAATATTAGAATATACCAATACTTATTATTTATTGGATGATTATGAATATGCTGTGATTACGCAAGATCAAATTTCCTTTTATAATAAAGAAGGAGAACCTCTTCAAAAAGAAGAAAAGCATTATGATGCCACCAAAGAAGCTTCTTCCAAAGGAAGTTATCCACATTATATGATCAAAGAAATCATGGAACAGCCGGATACCATTTGGAAAACGATGGAACCTTTTGTAGAAGATGGTCTTGCTTCCTTAAAAAAACTCCCTAGTTTAAAAAAGTATGATCGTATTGATATTGTCGCTTGTGGTACCGCTTGGCATGCTGGTCTTGTGGGAAAGTATTTCTTAGAAGAATATGCTTCCATCCCTGTTGATGTTTGTTTAGCGAGTGAATATCGTTATAAAAGATTATTTTTATCCTCTCGTGTCTTAGTCATTTTTATCTCCCAATCAGGAGAAACAGCAGACACTCTCGCTGCTTTAAAACGGGTAAAACAAGAGGAAGGAGACACTTTAGGAATTATCAATGTCAAAGACAGCTCTATCGCTCGTTTTGTAGATCGAGTGATTTATACCCAAGCGGGATGCGAAATTGCCGTCGCTAGTACCAAAGCTTTTACGGCGCAAGTGGCTATCTTGATCCTTCTTGCGTTAACAGCTGCTTATGAAAAAGGAACGATGAAAGAAAAAGAAGTTTTAACGTTCTTAGAAGAGTTAAGACATTTAAAAGCAAAATTAACCCCTCTTCTATCCAATAGAGAAGTCTATCAAAAAATAGCCGAAGAGCTTTATCAAAAAGAAGATATTTTCTATTTAGGCCGAGGTCTTGATTATGATCTTATGATGGAAGGCGCTCTAAAATTAAAGGAGATTTCCTACATTCCTAGCGTTTGTTATGCCGCTGGCGAACTAAAACACGGTACCATTTCTTTAGTCAAAGAAGCAACTCCCATCATCGCCAGTTGTACCAATCCCCTTTTAGATCCAAAAACAATGAGTAATTTAAAAGAGACTAAAGCAAGAGGAGCGAAGATTTATCTTATTACAAACAATGAAGAGCTAGCCAAAGATAAAGATATTGATTCTGTCTTACTCTTAGAAAAAACAAGTGAATTTTTAGTCCCTTTCCTCGTTATTATTCCCCTTCAGTTGTTAGCTTATGAAATTGCTCTTTTACGTAAATGCGATATTGATAAACCAAGAAATTTAGCGAAAGCAGTTACCGTTGAATAAATTTTTCTTCAAATTTTAAAAAATTATGTTATGCTATGATTAAGAGGTGATAGAAAAAGACAGTTGTATCGATGGATTCCTGTCTTTTTCGTTAGGAGGATACACATGAAGAACAAAGAAGAAATGAAA
>DVKE01000066.1 GCA_018716225.1 Candidatus Onthousia faecigallinarum
TCTTCTTCTCCATAATATATTTCTTCTGGGGTTCCTTCTAAGGCTTTTTCTTTTTTTAAAAAGACAAGGTGTTTGGCATATTGATAAATTAAGTTATGATCTTCGGTAGCAATGATGATGGTTTTATGAAATTTATCCGTTAGTTTTTCTAATACTGCCATCATTTCTTTTGATTCTTTTTGATTAAAGGAAAGAAGAGGCTCTTCCAAGAGAAAAAGGGAGGGATTTTCTAAAAGAGCCAAAGAAAATTGAATTTTTTTTTGTTCACAACTAGAAAGAGCTGACATGTTTTTTTCTAATATTTCTTTTTTTAAACCTAGAATTTTTAGAGACGTTTGTATTTTTTCTTCTAATTTCTTGATTGGAATATGATGATAACGAATATAAGAAGTAAAGTATTCATAAACATTTTCAAAAGGTAATTCTTTCTGAAAATTCATGGGAATGTATTTTATATCCTTAACATACTCTTTTTGATCTCTTTTTAATTTTCTTTTTCCATTATAATAGATGTTTCCTTTCGAGGGAAACTCTTCTCCGATTAATTTTAGGACTTCTTCTTTTCCTTCTCCTGCTATCGCTGAGATCGATTCATTCGGAAGAACAAAACAAAGATCTTTTTGATTTCCTACTTCCACATGTGAAAATCTTATTTCCATAATTCCTTCACCAATCTTTCCTTATCCAGTATAATTTCATGAACTAAGTCGTAATATTGTAGTTTTACACATAAGTCTACCATAAAAGGAATTTTTAAACCTAATTTATCCAAAAGACTATCTTGCTGTAGTACTTGAAGAGGCTTTCCAGTCGTGACAATTTTTCCATTGGATAAAATGGAGAGGGCATTGATTGGAACTTCGGTCACATCTTCTAAAGAGGAAGTCGTCATAATAATTGTATTTCCTTGCTTATGATAAAAAGAAAGTAAATCCATGATTTCTAGTCTTTCTTCCCTCTTTTGAATTCCTTTTAAGGGATCATCTAATAATAAAATTTCTTTTTCTTGGATCATTTCATTAACAAGGAAAACTTTTATTTGTTCTTCTAACAGAAGATCTTTCAATACTTTCTTTCGCTTGCCATTCATATGAAGATGAGAAAGAATTTCTTTTATTTGTTTCTCTTGCTCTTTTTTCTCCATGTTCTTACTGGTAAAACTTTCTTTCCAAATTTCCTCTACCGTCTTGATATTCATGATTTCGATCATTTCTTTTAAGAGGACTCCTATTTTTTCTTCTATTTTGGTATAAGGTATCTTTTCCAAATAAGTTCGATTCCATCTTACTTTTTCTTTGGTAGGGGTGATACCTGCTAACACTTTAATGAGTCTTGTTTTCCCACTACCTGAAGTACCTGCAATTATATGAAAGGAGTTATTTTCGAAGAAAAAGTCAAAATTTTTAAAGGGAGGAAGAGAAAGTTCATCAACGGCAAGAGAATTCATTCTACTTGCCCTCCTTTTTCTTTTGAAAATAATAAGCTACTTTCGCAAGGATGAAATCAGGGATAAAACGACTAAAGAATTTCCCTAATTTCATGATTATCCCTGGAATAATTACTTTTTTCCCTTTTAGAGTTTTATCAATAGCATAACGTGCGACTAGTCTACTAGGTAATGATTTTATGCGAAAACGAACTCCTGCTTCCTGATTAAAATTAGTATCTACAGGGCCAGGACATAAAACGGAAACTTGTACCTTACTCTTTTTCTTTTTTAATTCTTCTTGTAAAGCTAACGAAAGACGATATACATAAGCCTTGGTGGCATAGTAAGTAGCCATGAGAGGCCCTGGATAAAAAGCAGCACTACTCGCTACATTCAAAATAATTCCTTGATCACGCTTTTCCATGTCCCGTAGAAAAAGTTTCATTAAGATATGAAGGGCTTTTATGTTTACTTCTATCATTTCTAATTCTTTTGCTAAATCAATTTGATCAAACGTTCCAAAGGCTCCAAAACCGGCATTATTAATCAATAGATCAATCTTTTCTTTTTTGGTTTGGTAATATAGTTTTTCTACCTCTTCCCTTTTCGAAAGATCAGCTACGATTATAATTGCCTTTGTCTTTATTTGTTCCTTTACTTTTTCTAATTTTTCTTTTGTCTTTGCGACTAAAATTAAATCATACCCCAATTCACTTAAATAAAGAGCCATATCTTTCCCAATTCCAGATGAAGCTCCTGTAATCAATGCTTTCATATCCTTCCCTCCTCATTAATATTATAGCAAAGAAAAGAAGAGATTTCTATTCTCTTCCTATATTTGATCAATATATTCTAATAACTTTAAGAATAAATCCATATGTTCCTTGGACAAACCATCTCTTCGAAGCTTGCGAATAGCAATTCTTTTCTTTTTAATGACAAGATCTCCAAAAATAATGGCTGCAATTTCGTCTTTGAGTCTTGTTTCAATTTGTAAGTCCATCAAAATACTATTGATATCTTCATTAATAAGACGTACGGCATCAATTTCAATATCTTTTCCTTTACAATTGATCGTTACTTGACCAATGGTTTCCATTCCATTCATTTCTACAATAAAGTCATTATCTTCTTCATACATTGCACTTACTTTTACTTCGCGGTCATTAAAATGAACGATCACATCATCGGCTTTTTTGGTATTGCGGAATCTAATTTTATAATTTCTTTTGATCGGTGCAATTCCACTTTTTCCTTCAATCGAACGAATAATAACGGTAAAATTGTTTTGTAAGTAATTATAGTCGATGGATGTTTTTAAATAGAATCCTTCTTTATATAAGGAAGTAAGGCCATCATCTTCATAGAGAATATAAGTATTAGAGGTGCCTGGGAAGATATGAATCTCTAAATCGATAGGAAGACCTATGTTATTTACATCACTTCGATTTGATAAAGGAATAATCGCTCCACTTTTAGCAAAGACAGGATAATCTTCTTCTTTATAAAAAGAAACATATTTCTTTTTACCGGGGAATTTCTTTCCGGTTTTAAAGTCATACCAAATGCCTTCTGGCATATAAAAACGATGGATTGTTCGGTTCATTACCATATCTTTTTTAGTTAAAATAGGACATACTAATAGTTCTTGTCCTAAGAAATATTGATATTTATAAGTGTTATCATCAATCACAAAAGGATAATCATAATAAAATGGTTTAATTAAGGGGATCGCTTCTTTATAATAGCGGTAGCCTTCCGTATATAAATAAGGAATTAAGCGATGTCTTAGACGTAAGTAATCATTGACAATGGTTTCGGTTTTAATATCCCAATGCCAAGGTTCTCTTTTATAATAAATACTGCCTGCAGAGTGAAAACGGAAGATCGGACTAAAAACGCCCAATTCAACATAACGAATATAAAGTTCGCTTTCTTCAATTCCTCCATGGTGCCCTCCAATATCATGACTCCACCAAGAAAGCCCCATGTTAGAAGCATTTAAACTAAAGGATGAAATTTGTCTTAGTCCTTCCCAAGATACTTCACTTTCTCCCGCATAGAGAATAGATTCCCGATGGGCAGCATATAGATCATTTCTTGATAACATAATACTTCGTTTAGCAGGATTTCTTCCTGAGTCTAAATAATGGTAATGATTATAGGTTTTTAATTTAATAATATTGTTTTCTCCTTTATAATCATGCCAAAAGAAATCTACACCTAAAGATTCTAGAGGATGTAGAAAAAGTTTAAAATAAACATCTAAGAATTTTGGATTCAAGACTTGAAATGGAATAATTTTTCCTTCTTCTATATTTAAATATCCACAAGCCTGTTGATAAAACGTTTCATGAGGATATATTCCTTCGGTAGGATCAATCAATAATCCCAAACGAATATTATGATGATGTAATTCTTTGGTTAATTCTCTAGGATTTGGAAAATATTTTTTTTCAAAATTAAAACCACTATTTAACTTCTGATACTTTCCGGCTTCACGAATATGCCAATCGTGATCTAGTAAAATGACAGAAAGAGGAACATTCCTTCGTTCAAAATTTGTTACTATCTCCATCAAACTTTCTTTGGTATAAGCTGTATCTTTACTCCACCAGTTTCCAAGGGCATAACGCGGAACTAAGTCCGGTTTCCCTGTTAGGTCAAAATAATCTTTTAAAGCAAGATTAAAATCTTTATGATAAAGGAAAACATAAAGATCAACACTTTCCTCTTCTCTTTGTTTGGTGGTACCATCCGCTTCATAGATTAAGGTATTGCTGTCATCAAGGGAAGCAAAACCATCTAAGGAATAAAGGCCTTTCTTTAACTTAGGGGGTGTTTTCATATCAATACTTATTTGATTTCCATCCATATTTCTTACTTCTGGATGTCCATAATACCAATCTCGGTCTTCATTCTTTCCTACTAAAAGTGTGATCTTCAAATTCTTTTTCGGATCCATTTTTGTTCCCATAAAAGGTTTTTCTTTTACATAAGTCAACCAAAAATATTTGGTGGATATTTCTAACAAAGGCCCTTCTTCTTGTTTTTTAAAGTCTACCGGTTCAAAACGGCGATTACAAACTAACTGACTGGGTGCATCGACAAAGATTCCACTTCTACTATATTCTAAGCGAATTAAGCGTTCACTTAAGATAGTAAACCGATAATGTTCTCCTTTGACAACAGCCTTTTCATTTGCTTTTCCTTTTTCTATTGCTATTTCAAATTGTCTTCCAAGAGGATACATAGCGATCCCTCCTTTTATTCTTTTTTATTTGTCTAAAAACATTACATAATATTCATCATAAGTAATATCATGTTCCTTGATATAACTGGCGATTTTCTTACCTACATATCGATAATGCCAAGCTTCACATTTATAACCTGTGATATCTTCTTTCGATTTTGGGTAACGTAAAATAAAGCCATAAAGATAAGCATTGTCCATCATCCAACTATATTCATCACTTTCTACAAAGATATTTTCTGTCCCACTTGCAACATCAATGCTCATTCCCGTTTGATGTTCTGAAAAACCTGGTTTTGCTACATAATTATTAACATAATTTTGACCATAAGCTTCTAAGTAGGTATTGGTTATCTCTTCTTGATCCTGATAACTACGATAACCAGAACTTACCATCAGGGTTAATCCTTCTTCTGAAGCAGCTTCTTTCATTTCGGCAAAAGCGTCCACTACTTCTTTGTTGGCTTTTACCTTTTCATCGGCTTTCGTATCTTCTTCATCGAATGTTTCCAAATCTTCTGGTACATAGTCTTCGGTTAATTGTCGATGCTTATTGACTAAAACATCCGGATCAAAATCCGTTATTTCAAGAGGATCCTCATAATCTTCTTTATCAAAATCTAAATTGACATAAAGAACAGTCGTTTCGGCATCTTCATGTTCTTGTTCTTGATAAGCTACATAGCGATCTAAATTTTTTAGTTTAGCATAATCAACGGAAAGAAATTCATCCAAATAATTTACTTTATCTCTTTTGGCAAATTCTGTTACTGAGTCATTATCTCCTCGCGATAAGATAAGAGAAATTTCACTTGTTTTATAGCCTTTATCTAATAAAGTATTAACATTTTTAATAATGTCTTTTTGATCTTGATATTCTATTTTTTCATAACTTTCTAGATTCTTTTCTTTATAATCCTTACTTTCAAAGGCAGCATTGATCATTTTGTTCTCTCCTACCTCTTCTACATAACTTACTTTGAACTTTTGAAAGATGCTATCGATCGCTTTATCACTATAGCCAAGAGAAGAAAGCTCTCCTCTTTTATTCAAATAAATAAATAGCAGAATAAGAAGAATTACTAAGATAATTCCTATCACAAGGAAAATCTTTTTAAACTTTGGTTTCAATTTTAACTTTAACTTTTTTTGAGTCACGCTATCTTCTCCTTATATCTTTTCTTTTATCATATCATATTTTCATTTGTTTTTATATAGGAAAATTAGACTTTTCCTTCTTCCTTTGTTACAATAGGAGAGATTGAGGTGATGAGCATGAAAAATCCTTTTCCCTATAGTATTGATAACAAAAGATATCATACTCTGACTTATTTTTATCAACATAAGTTTCATGAGAAAGTCTGTAAAGTTAGTTTAAATGCTGGCTTTACTTGTCCTAACATTGATGGAAAAGCAGGAGTTGGTGGCTGTATTTATTGTTCTAAATTAGGTAGTGGTGAGTTTGCTGGGAATCCTCTTAAGCCTTTGGATGTTCAGTTTGAAGAAGGAAAGAAGAAAATGCAAAAGAAATGGCCTAAAGCTAAATTTATCGCTTATTTTCAAGCTCATACGAATACTTATGCACCGGTTGCAAAATTAAAAAAATGTTTTGAGCCTTTTGTAGGGAGAGAAGATGTGGTGGGAATTGCTATCGCTACTCGTAGTGATTGTATTGATGAGGAGTGCCTTTCTTATCTTTCTGATTTGAATAAAAGGACTTTTTTGATTGTAGAATTAGGATTACAAACGATTCATGATAAAACTGCAAAGCTTCTTAATCGTTGCTCTTCTTATGCTAACTTTGAAGAGACAGTAAAAAGACTTCGCGCGCACCATATTATGGTGGTTGTTCATATTATTAATGGCCTTCCGTATGAAAGTGAAGAAATGATGATTGAAACAGCAAAGAAATTAAACCAACTTGACATTCAAGGTATTAAAATTCATATGTTGCAAATTCTAAAAGATACCGCTTTAGAAAAATGGTATCAGAAAGAAAAATTTTCTTTATTAAGTTTAGAGGAATATGTCAATATTACGGTGAAACAGTTGGAATACTTACAAAAAGAAATTGTCATCCATCGTATTACTGGGGATCCAGAAAAAGAAGAACTGGTCGCACCAGAGTGGGTTTTAAAGAAATTTTGGGTCATGAATGAGATCGATAAAAAAATGAAAAAAGAAGATATTGTACAAGGTGATTTGGTTCCTAGTTAACAATATTTTCTTTTTTTCTTTGAAAATGTCTTGTATCTTTTGGTTTTTTGCGTTTATAATGATAGTAATAATAGTAAAGGAGTGTTGGCATGGAACGCAAAGTAAGAATTCTTACCGTTTCTACACTAGCTATGTTAGGAGTTTTCTCGATTTCTTCTGGAGTGATGTACTCTTCTATGGAAGCAAAACAACAACAAAAAAAAATCTTAGTGGTTGTTCAGGAAAAAAGAGTTAGTACGGAAGCGGTTGACTTAAAATTAAAAAAATTTGAATTAGAAGTGAATACGCCTCTTAGTGTTAAAATTACAGATTATTTAGATTGTGCTGTTACGGATGAAGTTTTAGCAAATTTAAAATTAGATACGAGTACAGTTAATGTAACACAGCCAGGTACTTATACTTATACTATTACCTATCAAGATCAAAGTTTTGAAGGTAATATCGTAATAAAAGAACCAGCTACTACTAATGAGAATTCTACGCAAACTATTACTTTAAAAACCATTAATATCAAAGTGGGTACCCCTTTATCTACTGACCTTTCAACTTATGTTATTGAACCGTTAACCGATGAAATGAAAGCCCAAATGATTTTGGATGTTAGTCAAGTAAATATAACGCAAGCTGCTACTTATCAGTATACAATTACATATCAAAACAGCATTTATACTAGTAATATTATTGTAACAAACGATCAACCAACTCTTTCTGTTGGGGATTCTTCTCCAAGTACAACGGAAGAACAAACACCATCAGAATCATCAATAGAAGAAAAAGAAGAAACAACTACTACGGATAGTAGTACCACAATTACCAATTAAAGCCGAGTTTTGCTCGGCTTTTTTTATAACATATTTTTTCTTTTTAAAATGATAGCAACCAAAATGGAAAGCGCAAGGGCAATGATAATCAAAAAGAAAAAGGCAAATGGATTGTTGGCAAACGCCCCTAAATTGACGTTCATTCCCATGAAAGAAGCGACCATGGTTGGGATAGAGAAAACGATAGTAATACCAGCTAAAAATTTCATGATACTATTTAAGTTGTTTGAAATGATCGTCGCTACTGTATCTGTTGTACTACTTAAGATTCCTCGATACAAATCAGCCATTTCGATCGCTTGATTGTTTTCAATAATCGCATCTTCTAATAAATCCTCATCATCTACAAACATCTCAATGACATTTCCTTTTAAAATTTTATCCAATACTACTCCATTTGACTTTAAAGCGGTAATAATATAAGTCAAACTGTTTTCTAAGGCAAGTAAGTTTAGCAATTCTTCATTTTTCGTCGCCCCTAACATTTTTTCTTCGGCTTCAGAAATCTTCTTATCAATATCCTTTAATATCTTTAAATAAGAAATAGCAACGCGATAAATCATTTGAATTACAAAGCGACTCTTTTTATAGGTGTAAAACTCTTTTACTTTTCCTTGGGTAAATTCATCTAGTAATTGATATTTTTGTAGGCAAACGGTAATAATATAATCATTTCGTACAATAATAATTCCTAAGGGAAGTGTTTTAACCGCTTCGGTTTTATTTTTAATATGCGGTATTGGAACATCTAATAATAGCATTTTACAACCATCTTCTTCATCAATTCTCGGTTGTTCATCATTATCAAGCATACTTAAAATAAAGTTCTTTTTAATTCCTAAGCTATTGGATACTTTAATTAATTCAGCCTCGGTTGGAGCGACTAGGTTAACCCAACACCCCATTTCAAAATTATCAATCTTTTTAAATTCATTACTATTTATGTCTGTATTATAAATTCTTAACATCCCTTCCACCTCTTTTCTTTTTGATCATAATGTCAAAAAGAAGGTTTGTCAAGGAATGTTATTCCAATATTTTTTTCTCTTGGTTCTTTTCGTTTTTCTCATAAATCTTCAATTGTTCCTTTGCGTCAACGGTTACTAGCAAGAGGTTTGATAAGTCTTTCCCATATTCTTTCTTTAATCGAGTATTTAACCATTTTTCATCTTTGTTTATATAAGATAAATTTTCTTTCAGGATCTTTCCATCCATGATGACATTGGCACAAAGGCCTTCATAACTCGTTGGTAATTTTAGATCTTTTCTTGTTGGCTGTTGATATTTACTCTTCACTAAAAAGCTGATCTTACCATTAGGTTCCATCAAAGCATATTCAATTTGACTAATATCAAAATAGCCATTGATCCTTGCTTCTTGAAGAATATCACTAATATCTAGTTTGCTTTTCTTAATCGCTTGATAAGAAAATTGACCATTTTCAATTAGGATGCAAGGGGCTCCTGTAATGAGTCGCCTGGCTACGATGCTTTTGGATGTTAGTTGGGTAATGAGATAGGCAACAAAAGCATAAATAAAAATAGCAAAAACGCCTTCGATAAAATCAATTTCGTTATTTAAAGTCATTTCAGCGGCAATCGATCCAATACTTATCCCAATGATATAGTCAAAAAGATTTAATTGGCTTACTTGTTTTCTTCCCATCAATTTTGATAAAAGAAACAAGAAAAAAATAGAAGTTAAGCCCTTTCCTAGAATTGATAAATAACCCATTTTTATCACCAATTTTAGTATGTACTGCTTCTATTTTTCTATGTATCTTTTTAAAAAATTCCTTTTATTTTTCCATTTATAAGATCAATTTTTTCATAATTTGGTTTTTTGGGGAGCCCTGGCATGGTCATAATATTACCAAGTAAAATTGTTAAAAACCCTGCTCCGGCATTGATTTTTATGTCGGTGACATGAAGGGTAGTATCCTTAGGGTATCCTAGTTTTTTGGCATCATCAGAAATAGAATATTGGGTTTTAGCGACACAAATAGGAAGATGAGATAATCCTAGCTGCTTTATTTGAGCGATTACGGCTTGAGCTTTTTCACTATAGTCTATTGTTTTAGCGTGGTAAACTTTTAAAGCTAACGTTTCTAATTTTTCTTCTAAAGGCATGGTACTATTTACAAGTGGTTTAAAATTGTTTTTCTTTTCACAATTTTCAATGACTTTAAAAGCTAATTTTAATGCTCCTTTGCCGCCATCTTTATAAGCTGTCGTTCTGGCATAAAAAATTTTTTGCTCTTCTAGATATTCTTCTATTTTTTTTAATTCCTCTTCTTGATCGGTTTGAAATTGATTGATCGCAACAACAAGGGGAACATGATATTGTTTTAAATGGTCGATATGGGCTTGTAAATTGGAAAGACCTTTTTCTAATTTTCCTTCTCCATGATGTTTTAAAGCTCTTATGGTAGCCACTAAAACAATGGTATTCGGTGTAAGGTCCCCTTGAGGGCAAACGATATCTAAAAACTTTTCAGCTCCGAGATCCGATCCAAAGCCTGCTTCCGTTATGGTATAGTCACTAAGAGAAAGAGCAAGTCTAGTGGCCTGAATACTACTACATCCATGAGCAATGTTGGCAAAAGGGCCGCCATGAACAAGAGTTGGGGTACCTTCTAGCGTTTGAACTAGATTTGGATCAAAGGCATCTTTTAATAAAACGGTTAGAGCCCCTTCTAATTTTAAATCATGAACGGTAATCGCTTTTTTCTCTTTCGTAAAGCCTACAATAATTTTTCCTAGCCGTCTTTTTAAATCCGTTAGGGAAGTAGCAAGGCAAAACAAAGCCATGATTTCACTTGCGGAAGTAATACGGAAATGATCAATATAGTCTTTCTTTTGACAAGTTATGGTTACTTTTCTTAGGCTTCGATCGTTTACATCCAAACATCTTTCAAAAATCACTTCTTCAATTCCTAGTTCATTTCCTTGTTCTATATGGTTGTAAATGGCCGCACTGATTAAGTTGTTCGCAGAAGTAATGGCATGAAAATCCCCAGTAAAATGAAGGTTGATATCCGTCATTGGAACAATTTGACTATATCCACCACCCGTCGCTCCTCCTTTTAAGCCAAAGACAGGCCCAAGAGAGGGTTGCCTTAGAGAAAGACAAACTTTTTTTGAGATTTGATGAAAGGCATCTGCTAAACCAATACTAACAGTTGTTTTTCCTTCCCCATAAGGAGTAGGATTTATAGCGGTTACTAGAATCAATTTACCTTTTGCCTTTCCAATTTCTTTTTTTACTTTGGCTTTTTCCGTTCCGTAGCAATAAAGATCTTCTTCAGTTAAATCAAGTTCGGCTGCCACATCTTTTATATTTTTTATTTTTGTTTGTTCTGCAATATCAATATCTGTCATAGAATCCCTCTTTTCTTTTTTCTATTATAACGTATGTCAAGTGAAAACTCTATAGAAAAATATTTAAGAAAATTTTTTAAAAAACTTTACTTTTTCAAAATTCAGCTTTTTTTGGTGCTCAATTTTGAATTTTCCCTAGGGGAATTTTGCTTTTTCAGCTTGTTTTTCGCTTGAATTTTAAATTTTCCCTTTTTGCGTTTTCTTTTTTCTTGTGTTAGGTTAGAAACCGTTAAGAAAAAAGGAGGAAGTTTTATGAAAAAAATAATGTTATTCTTAACTATCTTTATCTTTGTTTTCTGTGGCAGTATTCTTAACGTTCATGCTCAAACGCAACAGTTTTATGAAGCAGAATACATCGATAATATTTATCTCGTCCGTAAAGATGGAGATAATTCTTTCTATCAAAAAGCACGTTTCTTTCGTAGAATGGCTGATGGAAAGGCAGTTTATTGTCTGGATCCGTTCACTACATTCGATCCAAACAACAATTCTTATGAGGAACGCACTTCTAGTCTTTACTTTAGTGATGATATTCAAAATAGAATCACGTTAATCGCAGGATTTGGTTATGGCTATCCCGGTCATGAAGATCCTAAATGGTATGCAATTACTCAGCTAATGATTTGGCAAGAAATTGAACCACAACATGAATTTTATTTTACTGAAGGTTTAAATGGTCCTAAAACCAATATTTATGATGCTGAAATGTCCGAGATTTATCAGCTTATCAATCATTATCAACAAGAGCCTAGCTTTTCCGATCAAACCTTTTATGGGGTAAAAGGACAAGAAATTGTAGTAAAAGATGAAAACGGTGTGTTGCCTTATTATACTTTTACTCAAACTATTCCAGGATATAAACTAGAACTAAATGGCAATCAGCTTTCTTACCGTATTGATGCAGAAGGGGATTTTGTTTATACTTTAATACGAGAAGGAACAAGACCAGTGGATCCTGTTTATTTCTACGATAGTCCTACTAATCAAAATCTGATGACAATGGGAAGCGTCCCAGATAAGTTAGTATATATTCATTTTCATACCGATCAATTATCTTTGCAAATTCAAAAAATCGATCAAGATACGGGAGGAACTCTTGGCTTAGGAGAAGCAAAGCTAAACGATGCTGTTTTTACTTTATATGATCAGAAGATGAATCCCATCACAGAAATTACTTTAGACGCCAATGCGAAAGCTACCATTACAAGTGATGATGTTCCTGGTTTATCCTTTGGTACCTATTATTTAAAAGAGACAAAAACACCAACAGGATATCAACAAAATGATCAAGTTTATCAAATTGTTTTTTCTAAGGACAACACCCATGTTTCCCTCACTATTCCAAATGAACGAATCAAAAAGGAATTAATTATTAAAAAGGAATATGGAAACGATCAAGAAATGAAAGCAGAAGCAAATGTCTCTTTTGAAATTTATGATGGAAAATCAAAATATATTGATACTATCACAACAGATGAAAACGGAATAGCAAAAATTACTTTACCTTATGGAAGTTATACCATTCATCAAATCACTACTACGGAAGGCTATACAAAAGTAGAACCATTTTACGTTTTTATCGAGAGTATGGATAAAGAATATTTCTATCATATTTATGATTACGAGGAAAACACTTACGAAGTGGAAGTCCCAAATACATATTCTTCTGAATCGCCATCGCTGTTATCTATCTTGTTCCCTCTTAGCTTTGTTGGAGTCTTTTATGTCAAAAAAATTACCCATTATCCTTCTTATTAGTTGCTATCTTCTCTTATGTTTTGGCCTTTTTGAAAAGTTAAAAGGAGAACAGCCAAAAACAAACATGGAAACCACTTCTACGAATTATTCATCCGATATAGCAACAATAGAAGAAGATAACCAGGAAGAAATATGGGGAACTTTAGATATACCAGAAATTGGATTGACCCAACCAATTTATCCCTTGGACAGTCCCAAAAATAATGTAGAAGAAAATGTCACCATTTTAAAGGAATCGATTTTGTTACCAGAAGAAAATAGTATTATCTTTTTGGCAGCTCATTCGGGCACCGGAAAAAAAGCTTTTTTTACAAGATTAGATGATTTAAAAAAGGGGGATAGTATTATCTTTACTTTTAAAGGAAAAACTAATTATTATGAGATTGTAGATATAATGGAACAAGAAAAAGATGGAACGATTTCGGTACCTAAAAATCAGATATCAGAACTTGTTTTGACTACTTGTAGTGAAAGGGATCGAACCAAACAATTGGTTATTATTGCTCAAAAAAAATAGAGGTGAATATTACTTCACTTCTATTTTCGTAATGGCAATATCGTTATCTTTTACATCAAAGGTAATATGTGCTCCATAAGGAATTGTTCCTTTTACTAACTCATGTGCAAGTAGACTTTCTACGGTTTTACTTACTTCCCTTTTCAAAGGTCTTGCCCCATAATTAATATCATAACCTTGCTCTACCAAATAATCTTTGGCTTTTTGAGTAAGTTCTAGATGCAAATCATCATGTCTTAATCGGTGTTCAATATCTGCTATAATTTTATCTAGAATTTGATAAATAACATCTTTGCTAAGTGGTTTGAAGATAACGATCTCATCAACACGGTTAATAAATTCAGGACGGAAACGAATTCTTAATTCACCCATGACTCTACTAGTATCGCCATCTAAGATATATTCACTACCTAAATTGGAAGTCATAATAATGATTGTGTTTTTAAAGTCAACCGTACGTCCATTAGAATCGGTAATTCGGCCATCATCTAGAATTTGTAGTAATAAATTTAATACTTCTGGGTGAGCTTTTTCAATTTCATCAAATAAAACAATACTATAAGGATTCCGTCTTACCGCTTCCGTTAATTGTCCGCCCTCTTCATAACCAACATAGCCAGGAGGCGATCCTATTAACCGAGAAACACTAAATTTTTCCATATATTCGCTCATATCAATTCGAACCATATGCTTTTCATCATCAAATAGTTCCGCCGCTAACGTTCTAGCCACTTCGGTCTTACCAACTCCGGTTGGGCCTAGGAAAATAAAGGAACCAATTGGACGATTTGGATCTTTGATACCACTTCTTGATTTCAAAATAGCTTCACTTACTAAATGAAGAGCTTCATCTTGTCCCATAACTCTTTTCTTCATACTATCTTCTAGATGAAGAAGTTTTTCCTTTTCACTACTTACTAATTTACTCAATGGAATATTGGTCCATTTTGAAATTATACTTGCAATATCATCTTCGCTAACCGTATCACTCAACAATTCATTTTTATCTTTTTCTTTTAATTGTTGTAATTCTTTTTCTAATCTTGGTATCTCACCATGACGAAGACGAGCAGCAGTCTCTAGGTCATAAGCGTTCTCAGCTTGCTCTAATTGGAATCTTGCTTGTTCAATTTCTTTCTTTTTCTTTTGCATTTCTTCTTTCAAAGATTTTTCTTGATTCCACATTTCTTTGTATTCTTTTTCTTTCGCTTGTAATTGGCCAAGCTCTTTATCAATTTCTTCTTTTCGTTTCATAGACAATTGATCTTTTTCTTTTTTGATCGCTTGTCTTTCGATCTGTAAGGTCATAATCTTACGGGTTAATTTATCTAATTCGGTTGGGACTGAATCCATTTGAACCCGAATGGTAGCGCAAGCCTCATCTACTAAATCAATCGCTTTGTCCGGTAAGAAACGATCCGTAATATAACGATTGGAAAGTGTAGCCGCTGCTACTAAAGCTTTATCCTGAATCGTAACACCATGATGAATTTCAAAGCGCTCTTTTAACCCCCGAAGAATTGTAATGGTATCTTCTACCGATGGTTCTGCAACAATTATCTTTTGAAAACGACGTTCCAAAGCTCCATCTTTTTCAATGTATTTACGATATTCATTTAAGGTAGTCGCACCAATTACATGAATTTCTCCACGCGCTAACATTGGCTTTAAAATATTTGAAGTATCCATAGATCCTTCGGCATTTCCTGCTCCAACAATCGTATGGATCTCATCGATAAAAATAATAATTTGACCTTCGCTCTTTTTGATTTCATTTAAAACATTCTTTAAACGTTCCTCAAATTCACCACGATATTTTGCTCCTGCAATTAAAGAGGCCATGTCAAGTTCCCAAATAGTCTTGTTTTTTAAACTGACCGGAACATCCCCTTTCACAATTCGAAGTGCTAACCCTTCTACAATCGCTGTTTTACCAACACCAGGCTCTCCAATTAAGACTGGGTTGTTTTTCGTTTTTCTTGATAATACTCGGGTAATACTACGAATTTCTTCATCTCTTCCGATGATCGGATCTATTTTACCAGCTTTTACTGCTTCATTAATATTGCGTCCATATTTTTGAAGAACATTTTCTTCTTGTTCTTTTTCTTGATACATAAATATCCCCTCACTTTCTATCACTATTATATCATATTTTTAGCACTTGTCAATATAGAGTGCTAATCTTTTCAAAAAAGAAAAGTCCTCTTTTAGAACTTCACTTTTCACAAATCACTTCAATTGCTTTTTGCAATTGTGTATCATTTTCATCCGTTAAAGTTTCTCCTGCGGCCAGATTCAACTCTACTTCTTGCGTTGGTGTTACCCCTGTTTCATTAATCCAATTGCCATCTGGAGTTAACCATTTTTGTACCGTATACTTAATCGTATCTCCATTTTCCAAGTCTTCGGTTCTTTGTACCGTTCCTTTTCCATACGAAGTTACCCCTATAATTTCACTATTCAAGTTCTCTTTGAAAGCCGAAGCTAGTATTTCGGCAGCAGAGGCACTTTCTTCATTGATTAGAACGGCAACCGGATAATTTCTATCAACTTTCGACTTCGTGCCATAGACTTTTTCCGTTTCCTTCTTAGTAGCTAACTGATATAGCACTTGCTTTTTGGTCATAAATAAAGATAGAATCTCTGTTGTTTGCGTTAAGTACCCCCCCGGATTGTCACGAACATCAATGATTAAGCGATCAATCCCATCACTTTCCAGTTCTTTTAGAGCCGATTCAAACTGTTCTGCAATATTCGATGAAAAGATTTCAATTTTGATATAACCTACTTTTTTATCTTCTCTTTCGTAGATATTACTAGTGATTTGAGGAAGAGATAAAGTTGTAGTTTTTACTGAGAATGTCTGCTCTTCTCCATTTCTTTGAATGGTCATATTAAAAGCCGTATTTTTCTTTTTATTTTGGATTATTTCCACCGTTTCTTCTAGACTTTTAGAAGTTACATCTTCTTCATCGATTTTTAGAATGATATCATTTTCTTGTAATCCAGCATTCGCCGCCGGCGTATTCTTATAGACTTTTGTAATTACCTTATCAGCATCTTGTTGCGTTACTTCTACTCCAATGCCCTGATAAGTCCCTTCTAGTGATTCATTAAAAGCTTCACTCTTTTCTCCTTCAAAATAGGAAGCATAAGGATCATCCAGATAGTTAATCATTCCTTTAATCCCGGCATCCAGTAGTTTTTCTTTATCCACATCTTCATAATAGTTATTTACAATATCTTCATAAGTTGCTATAAATTCATCTAAATTTTTATCCGTAGATCCACTATAACCCCTTGTATAACTAACAATATTTCCTATTAAAAAGCCAAAAAGGATCGCAATTAGCATAATAATGATCATCTCAGGATAATTAAAACCCACTCTTCGTTCTACAATGACTTCTCTTATCGCTTCATTTTCCTTATTGTCTTGTTGATTCTCCATCTTTTATCACCTCGCTTATACTATTTCATTGTATCACATTTTTGATGATTTCTAAACAGAAAAAATATTTATACATAAGAAAAGCTCTTGACAAAAGAGCTTAATTTTTAAATGGCGCCTCAACTAGGACTTGAACCTAGGACCCCTTGATTAACAGTCAAGTGCTCTAACCAACTGAGCTATTGAGGCAAGAAGACTACATTTATAGTCTATGCATTAATTTGATAAAAATTCATTTATTTGATCGGAATCTGTGATAACTTCTTCTACTTGATGGTCTTTGAAGTGTAATAAGGTAGGATTTTTTACTCTTAACTCACTAGCACTCGTCGTAACAACATCATCATCGGTTCTATATTTTTGATTCATACCATCATGTAAATCCACACTATATAAGCGTGTTTTACTCTTATCTGATTGATAAGAGCTGATAGCAGAAGGTAAGGTAGAATATTCATCACTGCTATCATAATAGATTACATAATAGTCATCTTCCCCTTGATTAAAGGATTCCCCAGCTAATATTTTATCGTATTGAATTACAGATTGGGTTGCCTTTTTTGTTTCATTATCCTTGGTTAAAATTCGTTCGGTTAAAAAATACATCAAAACCAATAAAACAACAATACAGATAATAATAATCAAAGCTTTTTTGCCTGTACCATCCATTCCAGTATTTAAATGAGCAAGGTCTTTTCTTTTTTGCTTTTTCATAGATATCACCTGTTATTTACTATAACACATTTTGGAACCAATCGTAAATAAAATTTGATTATTTTTTCATGATTCCAAAGTCCCAATGCTAAATACTTTTACCAGCCTAAGAGTTGATGAAGCACCTCGGGAAGAGATTCTATCGTATCTTTCGCTGTCATGCCAATTGCTCCTTTCCGTTTTTCTGCTTCCATTCCAGCTAACCCATTTAAATAAGCAGCAGCGCTCACTGTTTTAATATCAACAGAACAATAACTACAAAGCCCGGTTAAAATTCCCGTTAAAACATCTCCACTTCCTGCGGTAGCCATACCTTTACCCCCTTTCTCTACAAAAATTGTATTGATCCCATCCGTAATAATCGTGGTTGATCCTTTTAAAAGTAGAATCACTCGATATTTTGCAGCAAAAGATTTCGCTATTTCTACCGGATTTTCTAATATTTCTTCTGTTGGAATCTGACAAAGTCGTGAAAACTCGGCGGGATGAGGTGTTAATATGATAGGTGCCTTTGCTTCTTTTAAAAGCGATGGATCCATTCTAGCTAGTACATTCAAACCATCGGCATCAATAATAAGAGGAGCTTCACTTTCTTGAATTAGAAACGTTAAGATTTCATCATAATCTTTTCCTTGACTCCATCCCATACCAATTCCTATGGCAGTTCTTTTTTCTAATAACTGACGAAAAATTTTTTCGTCCCATTTCATCATTCCTTGTTCTTCTTTCAAAGGATATAATGTAGTCTCTAATAAAAAAGGAGAAACAGCATAGACAAGACTTTCTGGTACCGCTAGCGTTGATAAGCCACTTCCTACTTTTAAACAAGACAAGCTTAAATTAGCTAGCTTCACAGCCCCACTATAAGGAATAGATCCCCCAATCAAAAGGGATTTCCCATAAGTGCCTTTATTCGAAAATTCATAGCGAGGAGGAATGACAGCTACCACATCTTTCTCTTCCATCAGATAAATTGAACTTTTCTCTTTTAAACCAATGCTACCAAATGCTAATGCTTTTCGATTATCTTTCGCTTGATTTAAAAAGTGTCCTTCTTTATAACATTCTATAGCCACCGTCAAAGTAGATTGAACACATAAATCAGTCAATCCATTTTTAGCATCTAATCCACTATTTATGTCAATACTAATGATTGGTTTCTCACTCAAATTCATATTTTGAATCACTTGTTTTGTAAACTCTGGTAACTTCCCATGAAAACCTGTTCCATAAATGGCGTCTACAATAGCATCATAGCTGTCAAAGACTGTATTTGATTTACATATTTCATAAGTTATTCCTTTTTCTTGACATCTGCCGAAATAATATTTTCCTGCTTCAGAAAAACTTTCACTCAATAAATAAAGCTTCACTTTACAACCTTTTTCTGTCAACAGCAAAGCAAGAGCATACCCATCTCCGGCATTGTTTCCACTTCCACAAACAATCGCTATGTTTCCTTGAAAAGGATAGGATTCCAAAACTACTTGAGCAGCTCTTCTCATCACTTCTTGCTCTGTAATACCTCTTTTTTTCGCTTCTTCTTCCATTTCTTTCATTTCTTCTAGCGTTACAATTGGCTTCATTCTATCACCTCATCTATTTTTACTATATCATAGATTAAACCAAAAGAAAAAGCTTTTAAAAAGCTATTTCATAGTAGGGAGAACATTAATCGAACCAGCTACTTCCACTAGTTCATCTTGATTCATCACATCACTTACAATATAGTACTCTATTCCGTTTGAGGTCCAAGTAAGAGAATTGTTCGTAAGAGCCCCTATTGTATCCATAAACATATAAGGCTCTCCGGCAGTCGGTATAACTGTCCATTCCTCTTCCGTGGTAGCTGTTTCTTCTACTAAGAGAAAAGGCTTGTCTCCTTCAAAGGTTAAGATGACTCTTTCTCCATCGGTTTTACTGACCTTTTCTTCACTTTTTAAAACCGTTCCTTCTGGTAATACCAAAGGATAGATAATATCATCAAGCACACTGGATTGGGTGGTAGTATTTTCTCCTGTCGTATTATTTTCTTCGGTTTGATCTTTCTCGCCTTGTGTCTTATCTTCTTCTCTACTTTCTTCCAACTCTTCTTGTTCTTCTTTTTCTCCACTACTCATATTTTCATCTAAAGCAAAATAGTCTTTGCTAAAACTAGGACTATAATCGATATTTTTTACTGTCAAGGTCATTTTAGGTACATCATTATCTGTTAAAACAATCACTTTTTTCAATTCTAAATCTTCCGTTAATGTTACTTCTTGTTTGACTAAATTTCGGTTGTTAGGATAACTTACGGTGTGCGTAAAAATATAGTTTTTGCCTTCTTTTTGCATTTCTTTCTTACTATCATTTTTTAAATCACTAATAATGGATTGTAATAAATAGATTTGAGAATTGCTGTAAGGCCAATCACTTTGAAACTTAAAACTTTTTCTTAGACTAGGAGTTAAAACCCTGACACTCAAAAGTTTAACCTTTTTATATTTTTTTAAAGCCTCTTATGGCTTAGTCCTCTTTAATTTCAAAATCTAATAACTGATTACATACATCTTCATATACATCTTGTGAATACTTGATTGTATCAATTAAATATTGTTTATCATTATCATATTCTTTTAAACCTCTCATATAATAAGGTCTATCTTTATCTAATATGATAAATGGCATAATATTGTTTTTCAAACACTCTTTAAACATTATCATTCTGCCAACACGACCATTGCCATCCCCGAAAGGATGAATTCTCTCAAACCTAACGTGAAAGTCTATTATATCTTCAAGTGTTACTCTTTCTAATTTTAAATAATCAGCAAGTAACTCATCAATATCTTTCTCCACATCTTTAGGTTCGCTAGTTTTAATAACATTTACAAGTCCTATTATATTAGGGACTACTTTAAATCCTCCAACATTATATCTAGGATCATCTTCATCACTAGTATTTCTTTTTAAAATCTTATTCATCTCTATCATCATTTCTTTTGAAAGAGGTTTATCTACATTATCTAACATATAATCAAATAATTTAAAATGATTTTTAGCTTCGGTTAAATCATCTAATTTAATTACGTCATCACTCTTTGGAATAAAACTAGAAGTATCAAATATTGCTTCAGTTTGTTCTTCTGTTAATCTACTTCCCTCTATCTTGTTAGAATTATAAGAGAAATTAACTTGTGAAAAATGATAAATATTTCCTTTAAATTTTGATTCTTTTTGTTTAACTAATTCGTGTTTGATTTTTTGTACGTCCATTCATCTCACATCCTTATATATTATACTAGCCTAAACTTATAATAAATATCGATATTTTTATCTTCATCAATTTCGATTCTATCAATAAGTGTTGTAATGAGAGCTCTAGTAGGTTTTTCTAGTTTTAAAAATTCTTCTATTTTTTGTGCATAGTATTTATCATCAGTAACATTTGTATTTTCGAGATTCTTTAACTGCTCTTTATAAAGCTTAATTTCCTTTTCCTTATTCTTTATATCAAGAGTAAAATTATTATATGTTCTTTTATACATCTCTAAAGTTATATTACCATCTAACTTATCATTATAGCAAACATCAATTTTTCGTTTTAAATTTTCTATCTCGTTATCTAACTTATTAATCTCATAAAGTATTTTGTTTTTCTTATTTTTTAATTTATCAGAATTTTTTAAAGCATTCTCTAACATATTAGTATTAATATATTTCTTGCACATTCGCCTTAACTCTTTTAAAACAATTTCTTCAATTTCAAAATACTTCACACTATGAGGAGTACATACTCCTTGATGTTTTCTTTTAGCCCAGTAATTACAATTACCATATATTCTAGTAACCTCTCCATATTTTTTCGTTACACGGTTTTGAGCTCTAAAACCAAAAGTATGACCACACTCTTTACAAAAAATAAGTCCACGAAGTAATAAACTATTAGTAATGCCATCTCCTTTAAAACGATTTTTATTGCTTTTAAACATATTCTGTACTAATTCAAAAGTCGCCTTATCTACAATAGCCGGTACAGCATTCTCACATACAATCCAACTATCTTCTTTTGTATGAATGCGTTTTTTAGACTTATAATTAATCTTCTTCTGTTTGCATTGCGTAAGATTTCCAATATAAGTTGGACAACAAAGTATATCTCTTACTGTTCTCGTTGCCCAAACTCCATAATGATAATTATTTTGTCCTATCTTCATATTTTTATGTTGACTAGGAGTTGGAATTTTCTCATTTGTTAAAGTATCACATATTGTTCCAAGTGATGAACCATTTGCGAACATATTAAATATTCTTCTAACAACTTTAGCAGCCTCTTCATCGATTACTAACTTATGTTTATCTTCTTCACTCTTCTTATAGCCATAAGGAGCATAAGCTCCAACAAACTGACCATTTCTTTTTTTAGTATATAAAGAACTTCTTAGTTTATTAGATATGTCTTTAACATACATATCATTAAAAGCACTTTTAAATACTAACATATCATTAGCAGAAGAATTTTTTGCTGTATCAATTCCATCATTAACAGCTACATACCTAATTCCATGTTCTGGAAAATACTTTTCAACATAATAACCAAACTCAATATGATCTCTTCCAAGTCTTGATGTATCTTTGGTAATAATCATATTGATTTTTTTATCTTCGCAGTCTTTAATCATTCTTTTAAAGCCATCTCTATCAAAAGTTGTTCCAGAAACTCCATCATCGACATACTCATCCACAAAAAGTAAATTATTATCTCTAATATAATTTAAAAGCAAATCCCGTTGCGTTAATATACTACCACTTTCACCTAACCTCTCATCTTCTCTAGATAATCTTAAATATATTCCTACCTTATAGTCGTCCGTTATCATAACATCTCCTCTATAAGTCTAAGATTATATCCGTATCTATTATATCATTAAATTTTAAATCTTCGTCTAAAAAAGATAAGAAAAATGAACTAATTAGTTCGTCCAAAGTAAGAGCATTATCATCAAATATATTATTTACCTTATATTTGTCCATATTCCACCTCATTAAATGTATATGAGGCACGTCTTAAAATATTTTGTCTTGTTTTGCTATCTATATTAATTTCTCCTTTCCTTATATTATTAATAAAAATTCCTCATAATAA
>DVKE01000006.1 GCA_018716225.1 Candidatus Onthousia faecigallinarum
CTGGTTCCTTTTGTTGCTTACGGAGCGGTTAACGGTATTCACACTGCTGTTTCCAAAGGTTGGGAATCTACTTTAATTCCTAAGATGGATCAAGCAAAATTTGCCGAATTGTTATTAAAACATAAAGCGGAAATATGTTTAGGTGTTCCAGGTTATTTTGATTCTGCCATGGAAGATAAAGCGTTCCAAGAAGCGGATCTTGGTCAAGCAGTTAGCTATATCGTAGGAGGAGATGCTTTAAAACAAGAAAAAGAATTTCGTTTGGATGACTTTTTGGTTTCACGTGGGGGTCGTGTGATTAAAAAAGGCTATGGTTTAACGGAATGTGCAGCCGCAGCGACTGTTTCTAGTGATATTATTAATTCCATTGGTAGTGTAGGAATTCCTCTTCCGCAAATTACGATTTCTGCTTTTGATTTGGATACAGGAGAAGAAAAGAGTTATGGGGAATCTGGTGAGCTTTGTATTACGGGTCCTACTGTCATGAAAGGATATTATAATCAACCAGAGGAAACTTCTCTCATGCTAAAAAAACATGAAGATGGAAAAATCTGGTTACATTCTGGCGATTGGGGATATGTTGCAAAAGATGGACAAGTATTTGTTACCGATCGGATTAAAGATATTTCTCCTCGTAGTGGATATAAAGTTTATCCTTCGGTTATCGAAAACGTGGTAAGTCAAAAGCCTTACATTCAAAATTGTGCTTGTGTGGGAATTCCTAGTGCCGAAGAAGGTCAAGCTCCAGTTGTTTTTGCTGTATTAGAAGAGAAATATCGTGATCAAGGATTAGAAAATATGATGAAGGAAGAGATTATGACTGCTTTTCAAGAAAGTTATCTTCCAGATTATAATTATCCTTATGACATTCTTTTCCGAGATTCTCTTCCAATCACTTCAGTAGGTAAAATTGATAAAAAAGTCTTAAAACAACAATATCTAGAAGAGCATGGCATTATTACCGAAAAACCAAAAGTATTTTCAAAAGGTTAAAAGTACTATTGCAGTGCTTTTTTCTTTTGTGCTATAATCTAAGTAGTTTAAAGATAAAGAGTGTGGTGTTATGAATTATAATATTTATTTTTCTTATGTTAGTTTTTTCTATATCGTTTTGTTAATGATTGTTTTTTTCTCCAAAAAACGATTAAATACTGTTGAAAATAGGATCTATCGTTATTTGATTATTGTCTGTTTTTCCGGCGCCATTTTAGAAATGTCACAGATGCTAACTTGTCTTGTGATGGATACGATGCCATGGCTCAATAGTTTGGTCTCTCATTTGTTTTTGGTGAATGTTTTTACTTGGATCACTTTGTTGTTGCTCTATACGATTGCGGTATCTTTTCAAAAGCAATTATTAAAAACAATTTTTACTCCTATTATTGTGGTTTGGGCTGTAGCAAGTGTTTTATTATTAGTTTTTCCTATTCAATATTACTTTGTGCCAGGAAATAAGTTTTATTCTTATACTTATGGAGCATCCGTTGATTTCTTAAAAATAATGGCTATTATGTTTTTGCTATTTTCGGTTCTCTGTATGTTCATGCGTATTAAAGAATTACGTAGTAAAAAGTATGTTCCAATTTTAATTTATACTATTTTATTCTTTGTTACGGGTATGATTCAAATTTTTGAACCGACTTTAGTTCTTTTACAGACAGTTCAAACTTTTGTTACTTTCTTAATGTATTTTACCATTGAAAATCCGGACTTACAAATGATCGCTGAATTAAATTTAGCAAGAGAAACGGCAGAGAAAGCGAATAATGCAAAAACAGAATTCTTATCCAATATGTCTCATGAAATTCGAACTCCATTAAATGCCATTACTGGTTTTAGTCAATTGTTAGCGAATGAAAAGGGACTTCCAAAAACAGTACAATCGGATGTCAAAGACATTTTAATGGCGTCCGATAGTTTATTAGAGATTGTCAATGGGATTCTTGATATTTCTAAGATAGAAGCGAATAAACTTGAAATTGTGAATACTTATTATTATCCTAAAAAAATTTTTGAAGAGTTGGCCGTACTTACCGAAGCACGATTGAAAGGGACAGAAAAACCAATTGAATTTAGAACGAATTTTGCTGAAGATTTACCAGAAGTATTATATGGGGATTATTCTAGATTGAAGCAAATTTGTCTTAATATTCTAACGAATGCTGTCAAATATACTGAGCAGGGGTGGATTGAATTTTCGGTTAGTTGCGTTAAAAAGAATGGGGTATGTCGGTTGATTTGTTTGGTAGAAGATACAGGGATCGGAATTAAACGAGATAAAATTGATAAACTTTTTACTAAATTTGAACGTTTTGATGAAGAACGGAATATCACAATTGAAGGAACAGGTTTAGGACTTGCTATTACGAAGAAACTAGTTGAATTGATGCATGGAGAGTTAGTTGTTCAAAGTGTTTATGGAAAGGGAAGCAAATTTACAGCTTCTATTGATCAGCGTATTGCGAAAAAAGAAGAGCTTCCGCAAGAAAATATTCCAAGCCTAGAACGCACAACCGAATTAACGATGGAGATTTCAAAAGTGGGAAAAGTTTTAGTAGTTGATGATAACAAATTAAATATTAAAGTGGCAGTTCGCCTTCTTTCTGCTTATGGCATTGAAGTGGATAGTGCGATGAGTGGAGCAGAATGTATTCAAAAAATACGGCAAAATAATTCATATGATCTGATTTTGTTGGATGATATGATGCCAAGAATGACAGGGACTCAAACTTTATCTATCTTGAAAAAAATGCCGAACTTTTCGATTCCGGTGGTAGCGCTTACGGCCAATGCAATTTCAGGTATGAAAGAAAAATATCTTTCTGATGGATTTGCTGACTATATTCCAAAACCAATTGAGAAAAAAGAATTGGAACGAGTCCTTGATAAATATTTGAACAAAAAATAAAATGTGTTATACTATTAGTATGCTAGGAGGAAAAATATGAGAGATGTATCAATGTTAACGAATAATGGAGTAAATGTTAAGAAAAGTTTAGAATTATTTGGTGATATGGCCACTTATGATGACACATTAAGTGACTTTTTAGCAGATATTGATGAAAAGGAAGAAAGAATAAAACAATTTAAAGAATCTGGTGATATGGCTAATTATGCAATTTTAGTTCATGGACTAAAGAGTGATTCGAAATATTTTGGTTTTGATAAGTTAGCAGAGTTAGCTTATCAACATGAAATGGCTTCAAAAGACAATAATTTATATTATGTTACGGAGAATTTTGATGCTTTGATTTTAGAACTCGACCGTATTGTTCACCTTGTAAAACAATATTTAGGAATTGAAGAAGTAGGAACTGCTACCACGATTGTAGCGCCTAAGAAAGATCGGGCTCTTATTGTAGTGGACGATTCTGCTGTTATTAAGACTTTTATTCAAAAAATATTTAATAATCAATTTGAAATATTAATGGCAAATGATGGACAAGAGGCTCTAAACTTAATTTCTAATTCTGCTGTTCCTGTTGTGGGAATGCTTCTTGATTTAAATATGCCTAAAGTAAATGGTTTTCAAGTGTTAGAGTATTTTAGAACCAACAATTTGTTTGATAAAATACCAGTTTCTATTATTACAGGGGTAGGAGATGATCAATTGGTAGCGAAGGCTTTCGAATATCCAATTGTCGATATTTTAAGGAAACCCTTTAATGAACGTGATATTAAAGATGTAGTAGAGCGAACCATTCAATATGCTCATTAATAATATGAAAAGAGATTGAAATATACCTCTTTTCTTTTTCTAAAATAAAAAATCCTTGAAATAAGGATTGTAATATCAGATGGTGTCCACGATGCGATTCGAACGCATGACCGATCGCTTAGAAGGCGATTGCTCTATCCAGCTGAGCTACGCGGACATAAGACAATATAAATATATAACAAAACAAAAAACTATGCAAGTATTTTTTGCAAATTTGTTGGCTTCCGGTTTTACAGAAATTTAAAAACTGTTTTTTGCTTTTTGACACAAAAATGTAAATATTTCTTTTCGTTCATTGACGAAGTAGAAGAAGAAGCATTAAAATGATAAAAAGAGGTGTTTTCTTGTGTATCAAAAATATTACCGTAGACATATGATAAAAAGTGGTATTATTATAACTTTGCTTTTGGTTTTTGCTATTTTTTCCACTTATTTTATTTATCAAAATTTTGCTGAAAAGAGAAATCAAGGTTATGATTCGGGAGAGATGAAAGTGGTGTTTCATGAGAAACAAGGGAATAAGATTTCTATGACGCAGTTTGTTCCGGTTACGGATGCGGTAGGGTTGAGCAGTACAGCTTATACTTTTACTGTTTATAATCATACTCAAAATTCTGTGAACTATAAAATTGTTTTGGAGAAGGATGAAGAGGCCATCGCGGCTTGTGGGTGTGCGGATCGGCAAATTCCTTATGAGTTATTAAAATTAAGTTTACGAAAGGATCATTTGGCGCCTTCGGCTTTGGTGTTGAGTGAATATGCTGATGGAGTATTACAAACTGATACCTTAGAATCAGGAGGACAAGAGGATTATTCAATTCGTATTTGGGCGATGAATTCTAATTTTATTGTGGATCGAACCAGTCATTTTCATGCGAAAATAAAGGTTGTTGAAGAATAGGAGGATTTATGCGGAAATTGAACGAAAAGGGGTTTGCTATTACTACAATTTTATACTCTATGATTATGCTTGTTTCTTTGATTTTGTTTTTATTAATTGGATTGCAGGGGTTTCAATATCGTTCTACTTCGGAATTTGCTTCCAATATTGCGAAGGAATTAAATGAAATGGTAGATTCATCTTATACTCCTATTTCTCTTTCTAGCACTTTTTCTTATACTGGGAATATTCAAACTTATACCGTTCCCCAAGATGGTTTATATCAACTAAAGGTATGGGGGGCAGAAGGCGGAAGCAGTTCCAGTTGTAGTGGGGGAAAGGGTGGTTATGCTTTTGTTACCATTCCGTTAACGCAAAACACTATTCTTTATATTGGAGTAGGAGGAGCTGGTACTTCAACAAATACACATCAAGATCAATTGGGCGGTTATAACGGAGGTGGATCAGCAATTGCGGATGCCAATGGAAATACGTTGCAAGCTTCTGGAGGGGGAGCAACGCACATTGCTTTAGAAAATGGCGAGCTTTCTTCTCTTTCTTCTTCCATGAGTTCTCTTTTAGTAGTAGCTGGCGGTGGGGGAGGAGCTGGTAGTATGAATTCTACCGCTTGTACTGCTGGGGGAGCTGGTGGTGGTGAAACAGGAGAGAATGGGCAAGCTTATTCTGATGGAACCATAACTGGAACGGGACTTGGTGGTGGCAATAATGCTGGTGGGGGTTTTGACTCAAGTTCTACTCTTAATGCCTCTTATACTGCAACTGGCTCTTTTGGTTTAGGAGCAACAAGTGCGGTTGCTGGTGGCGGCGGTGGTTACTACGGTGGAGGAGTTGCTGCTTCTTCCGCTGGGGGAGGCTCATCTTATGCTCCTTCGGGTGATACTATTGCGGGAAATGCCTCAATGCCAAATTATGATAGTACAGCTACTATGGTAGGCAATAGTGGCAATGGCTATGCTTCGATCACTTATATTGGAGAAAATACAGGTGTGAAAGATAGTCTTGGTAATTTAGTACGTTATCAAGATGGAAGTATTATGCAAGTTGGAGATCGGTTTAAAATTCATTATGCTGCCAATCCGAGTTATGTCATTGATGTTTATAGTGCTGCTTCTAGTAATGGAACGAAAATTCAATTGTATGTCGATTCTTCGTTAAATCAATCTTCTTATGGTGTTTTAGAGGCTCCAACCGAAAATTATTATGCAATTTACTTTTATCTTTATCCTAATATGGTTTTAGATATTACGAATGGATCAAGCGAGTTGAGCATTCCTCTTCAACTTTATACTGCAAACTTTAGTGGTGCTCAACAATGGACCTTTGTGAAAGATGGCGATTATTATCAAATCCAATCTTTGCTTGGGACTTGTATGGATTTAAAACAAGCGATTATTACCAATGGGCAAGTTATTCAAACTTATACCTGTACGGCAGGAAATGCGGCTCAACGTTGGTATTTTGAAAAAGTATAAAAATAAAAAACAGAGTCAATTACAGAAAAGTTGGCTCTTTTTTGCGTCTTTTGTAAAATAAAAAGAGAGAAAAAAATTAGCAAAAAGAGTTGACAAGTGCTAAAAAAACGCATACAATAATATTAGCACTTGGTAAGAAATAGTGCTAGGAGGGATTTCAATGCTTTCGAAACGACAAAGTCAGATTTTAAAATTAATTGTAGAAAACTACATAAAGCAAGCAAAACCCGTTAGTAGTAATCAACTATGTAAAAGACTTCATTGTTCGAGTGCTACCGTGCGAAATGAAATGGCTTCTTTGGAAGAAGCAGGGCTCCTTGAAAAAACACATACTTCTAGTGGTAGAATTCCTTCAGAAGAGGGGTATCGTTATTATGTCGATCATTTAATGAAACCCAAAGAGATGAATGGAGAAGATATGTTAAAACTACAGATTATTTTCCACAATCAATCGTTAGAATTATCCGATTGTATTGAAAAGAGTCTGCAAGTAGTAAGTGATATGACTTCTTATACTGCGGTTGTTTTAGGAAAAACTTCTCATGAAAATTTACTAAAAGAAGTTAATGTTGTACCATTAGGGGATCAACAAATGATTATTATTGTCGTAACGGATAAAGGAAAAGTTGAGCATAAAACGGTAACACTAGAAAATGTAAGTTTGGAAGAAGTGAAGAAAACGGTTGATATTATCAATAAGCTAATTATTGGAACACCTATGGATGAAGTCAATACCAAACTGGAATTTGAGGTAAAACCAATTATTGGTAAATATGTTAAACAACACGAAAAGCTTTATGATACGATTTATCATGTTTTCCATGATTTTGCAGAGCAAGAAGTGAATGTTGTGGGAAGAGCTAAATTCTTAGATCAACCAGAATTTCATAATGTTGATAAAATTAAAGATTTATTCCATAAACTAGATGATAAAGATTTGATTCAAGAGATTAAACAAGATGACTCCAATAACATTGAAATCTATATTGGTAGAGAAAATAGTTTAGATGATGATGTTACCGTCATTAAAACGAATTATAAAACGAAAGCAGAGGAAGGAACCTTGGCCATTATTGGTCCAAAGCGAATGGAATATGATCGTGTGGTTAGTTTGCTAGAATATATTAAAGAAAATATAGAAAGGTAGGATTCGAATGGAAGAGAAAGAAAAAGTAGATCAATTAGAAGAAATACAAGAAAATCCTTCTGAAACAGAAGAAGCTTATGAAAATAAAGAACACAAAAAAGAAAAAAAAGAGAAGCATAAAAAAGAGCATGAAAGCTTAAGAAAAGAATTAGAAGAATTAAAGAAAGAAAATGAAACCTTGAAGCAAACGAATGGTGAGCTTTTAAATAAGATGCAATATACGCAAGCGGAGATGATTAATTATCGAAAACGAAGTGAAAAAGAAACAGAAAATCGTTTGAAGTTTGCGAATCAAGATTTGATTATGGAAATCATTCCTATCCTAGATAATTTTGAACGGGCGATCAAGTTAGATGATAATAATTTAACAGATGAACTATCAAAATTTTTGGCAGGATTTAAAATGATGTATGCTAATCTTGATGAGGTATTGAAAAAATATGGAGTAGAAGAGATCCCTTGTGTGGGGAAACCTTTTAATCCGAATGAAATGCAAGCTTTAATGGTGGATCATGATGCCAATTTCCAAGATGACGAGGTAATCGAAGTCTTGTTAAAAGGATATAAATTAAAAGATCGGGTTATAAGACCTGCATCCGTAAAAGTAAATAAATTAGAAGAAAATAAAGGAGAGGATAAAGATGAGTAAAATTATAGGTATTGATTTAGGTACCACAAATAGTTGTGTGGCTGTATTGGAGGCTGGGGAACCAAAAGTAATCCCTAATCCAGAAGGAAATAGAACGACTCCTTCCGTTGTGGCTTTCAAAAATGGAGAAAGAATTGTGGGTGATGCTGCAAAGCGTCAAGCCATTACGAACCCAAATACCATTTCTAGTATTAAACGGTTAATGGGTACGGATAAGAAAGTAGAGGCAGAAGGAAAGAAATATACTCCAGAAGAGATTTCAGCAATGATCTTAGGCTATTTAAAAGATTATGCCGAAAGTTATTTAGGAGAGAAAGTGGATCGGGCGGTTATTACGGTTCCAGCTTACTTCAACGATGCCCAAAGACAAGCGACGAAGAATGCTGGTAAGATTGCTGGTTTAACCGTAGAGCGTATTATCAATGAACCAACCGCCGCTGCTCTTGCTTATGGACTTGATAAACAAGAGAAGAGTCAAACAATTTTAGTATATGACTTAGGTGGAGGTACTTTCGATGTATCGATCCTAGAATTAGGTGATGGTGTCTTCGAAGTAAAATCAACTGCTGGTAATAACCACTTAGGTGGTGATGATTTCGATCAGAAGATTATGGATTATTTGATTGAAACCTTTAAGAAAGAAAACGGTGTTGACTTATCAAAGGATAAGATGGCAATGCAACGTTTGAAAGAGCTTTCTGAAAAAGCCAAGAAAGATTTGTCAAGTATGACGACAACTCAAATTTCAGCACCATTTATTTCCCAAAGTGCCGATGGACCACTTCATTTGGAAGTAACGTTAACAAGAGCTAAATTTGAAGATTTAATTCATGATCTTGTTATGAGTACGCTAGAACCAGTTCGTAAGGCTTTAAAAGATGCGGATATTACGGCGAAAGACTTGGATAAAGTTATCTTTGTTGGTGGCTCAACTCGTGTTCCATTAGTATATGAAACTGTTAAAAAAGAGCTTGGTATGGAGCCATCTCGGGAAGTTAACCCAGATGAAGTTGTAGCTATGGGTGCTGCGATCCAAGGTGGTGTGTTAACAGGTGATGTTAATGATATCGTTTTACTAGATGTTACACCATTGTCTCTTGGTATTGAAACCTTAGGTGGGGTTATGACGGTATTAATTCCAAGAAACACGACAATCCCAACTTCCAAATCAGAAGTATTCTCAACGGCTGCTGACAATCAACCGGCAGTAGATGTTCATGTATTACAAGGAGAACGTCCTATGGCTACTGACAACAAGACCCTAGGAAGATTCCAATTAACGGATATTCCACCAGCACCTCGTGGGGTACCACAAATTCAAGTAACTTTTGATATTGATGCCAATGGTATTGTTAATGTAACAGCGAAAGATCTTGGTACCAACAAAGAACAAAAGATTACCATTACATCGAATACCAACTTAACGGATGAAGAAATTGATCGAATGATGAAAGAAGCCGAAGCGAACAAAGAAGCTGATAAGAAGAGAAAAGAAGAAGCAGACTTGAAAAACGATGCCGAACAATTAATCTTCCAAACGGAAAAAGCGATCAAAGACTTAGGTGATAAAGTAGATCAAAAAGAAAAAGAAGAAGCCGAAGATCTTGTGAAAGACTTAAAAGAAGCCTTAGAGAAGAATGATATGGATAAAGTAAAAGATAAGAAAGAGAAACTTCAAGAAAAAGCAATGGCTTTGGCTACAAAAGTCTATGAACAAGCTGCTAAAGAAAATCAATCTAACAACAATTCAGAACCTAAAAATGATAACAACAAAGATGATGTTCAAGATGCCAACTATGAAGAAAAATAAAGAAGAGTAAAGTAGTCCAATTTCTGGGCTACTTCCTTTTCAAATAAAGAAAGGAAAAAATATGGGACAAGTTTTAGAACGTAGTGAGATCGAGGATGAAGATAAATGGAAGGTAGATACCATTTATAATAATTTAGAAGATTGGCTAAAAGACTATGAATTAGGTCAAAAGAAGATCCAAGAAGTAGAGAGTATGAAGGATAGTTTTCTTCTCAATTCGCAAAATTTTAAGAAAGCCCTTTTGCTCGATGAAGAAACAGAAAGATTAATAGAAAAGTTATATTGTTATGCCAGTTTAAAGAGTAATGAGGATCTTGCGAATGCAACGTATCAAGAATTAATTGGAAAAGCAAGTAATTTATATCAAGAATATCAAGAGAAAACGAATTATTTTGTGCCTCGTATCTTAAAAGAAGATAAGAGCAAGATTTTAAGCTTTTTGGATCAAGAAAAAGATTTTGAGTCACGAAGACACAACATTTTAGATATTTTACGTTATCAAGGACATTCTCTAAGTGAAGAAGAGGAAAAATTATTGGCCGCTTTTTCTAATGTTTTAGGAGCGGGAAGTGAGGCGGCAGATTATTTAATGGATGCCGATATGCGTTTTGGTCCTATTGTGGATGAAGAAGGTCAAGAAGTAGAATTAACCCAGAGTAATTATAGTGTTTATTTAAGAAGTAAAAATAGAGAAGTGAGAAAACAAACTTTTTTACAAATGCAGAAAACATTTGGTAGCTTTAAAAACACCTTAACAACAACGCTTACGAGTGTTATTAACTATGCTAGTACGAGTGCTCGTTTAAATCACTTTGATAGTTCTCTTGCTAGGGCTCTTTATGCTAACAATATTCCAACTTCTTTATATCATAATTTAATTGAAGTTGTTCATAACCATTTGCCAAGTTTATATCATTATTTTGAAGTAAAAAAACAACTATTGGGCGTGGATGAGTTTCATTTGTATGATGGTTATGTCAGTACGGTGAAAGAGATCAATAAGAAGTATCCTTTTGAGGAAGGAAAGAGACTTGTTTTAGAAGCTTTATCGGTATTAGGTGAGGAATATATTTCCATTCTAAAAACCGCTTTTACGGATGGCTGGATCGATAAATATCCTAACCGAGGGAAAACGAGTGGTGCTTATTCCTCAGGTATGTATGATACCTTACCGTTTGTTCTCTTAAACTATACTGATGAATATGATGATGTATCAACCCTTGCTCATGAATTAGGACATTCGATGCATAGTTATTTGTCAAATCATAATAACGATTATATCAATGCAAATTATCCTATCTTTTTAGCGGAGATTGCCTCTACGGTCAATGAGTTGTTGTTCTCTTATTATATGGAAGAGCATACGAGTGATCAGAATGAGAAAAAAGCAATTTTAAATGAACGACTTGATATGTTTAAAGGAACTATTTTCCGGCAGACAATGTTTGCCGAATTCGAGCTTTCTTTGCATGAGAAAGTGGATCATCAGGTAATATTAACAGCAGATGCTCTAAGTGAAGAATATTATAATTTGAATAAACTTTATTTTGGAGAAGGTGTTGTAGTGGATGATGCCATTCGTTATGAATGGTTACGGATTCCTCATTTCTATCGACCTTTCTATGTTTATCAATATGCAACAGGTTTATCCATCGCCGGTTATATTGCAAGTAACATTTTAAAAAAGACTCCAGGCTTTAAAGAAAAATATCTTGAACTATTAAAATCAGGTGGTAAAGATTATCCAGGTGAATTATTAAAAATGATTGGAATTGATCTCGAAAAGAAAGACTTTTTAGAAGATGCTCTTGTGATGTTTGAAGAAACACTACGTTCGTTTGAAATTTTAAATAAAGAGAAATAAAAAAGGAAGTGAAACTATGGCAACAAAGCGTGATTATTATGAAGTCTTGGGCGTATCGAAAACAGCGACTCAAGATGAAATTAAAAGTGCCTTTCGTAAACTTGCCAAAAAATATCATCCAGATATTAGTAAAGAAGCCAATGCAGAAGAAAAATTTAAGGAAGTACAAGAAGCTTATTCCGTTCTTTCCGATGAAAAGAAAAGAAAGCAGTATGATCAATTTGGCCATGCCGCCTTTGAAGGAGGAGGGGCTGCTGGTAACCCTTATGGTGGCGGTTTCAGTGGCGCTGGATTTGGTTTTGATCCCGGTGACTTAAATGATATTTTTGATGATCTTTTTGGCGGTGGCTTTGGCTTTGGGGGAAGCAGAAGCTCTCGAAGAACTAAGGCTCGTCGGGGAGAAGATGTTTTAATTCGTCAAACTCTTACTTTTGAAGAAGCAGTCTTTGGTTGTGAAAAAGATTTTGATCTTGATGTGGTCGAAGAATGTGATGCTTGTCATGGCAAAGGTGGTTTTGGAGAACATGATTGTTCACGTTGTCATGGTAGCGGAACCATTACGCAAGAACAACATACCATTTTAGGATCTTTTGTAACCAAAACAACTTGTCCAACTTGTGGTGGAACAGGCAAAACTTATGAAGAAGTTTGTAGTCGTTGTAAAGGAAAAGGTAGAGTCAAGAATCATAAGACAATTACGGTAAGCGTTCCAAGTGGTATCGATTCCGGAGAACGTCTTCGTCTTCCTGGTAAAGGACAAGCAGGGACTTCTGGTGGTCCGAACGGAGATCTTTATATTGAGTTTCAAGTGAAAGACCATGAGTTTTTTGAACGGGATGGCGATGATATTTATCTTGAAGTACCAATCACTATGGTAGAAGCTGTTTTAGGGTGTAAGAAAGAAGTTCCAACCATTTATGGCAATATTACAATCAGTATTCCAAGTGGTTGTGATAGCGGCACCAAACAGCGAATTAGAGGGAAAGGAATCAAGAACGATTCCACAAGAAGAACCGGTGATATGTATGTCATTTATCAAGTTCAAACCCCAAAAAGACTAACAAGAGATCAGAAAAAACTATTTGAAAGTTTAGCGCAAACCGATTTTAAAGATGCAGATATTGATCGCTTTGAACGCTTTACCAAAAGAAACGATAAATAAGATATGAAGAAATTTATATCTTTTTTTCTTTTCAGACATGTCAAATGCCTGACACACTTTTTATAACTCCAAAAAAATAATAAATCAATTGATTTTTTAGGAGTTATAATCTATATTAGAGATAGAGGTGATAATATGGAAAGAAATGCAATGAAAGATTTAGTAGCATGGAAAAAGAAGGCAAACAGAAAACCTTTACTTTTATATGGCGCAAGACAGGTCGGCAAGACTTACTTGGTTAAGCAATTTGGAGAAAAATATTTTGATGATATTATTTATGTTAATTTTGAAACAAATAATATTATTGGAAATGTGATTGACGAGAATATCGAACCAGAATATATTATTAAAAATCTTGAAATTATCTTTAATAAAAAAATAGATAAAAACAATACACTTATTTTCTTTGATGAAATTCAAAAAAATACAAGAGCTTTAACCTCTCTTAAATATTTTTATGAAAAAGCAAAAGAATATTATGTGATTGGAGCAGGATCTTTGTTAGGTGTTCATATCAATAAAAAAGATTTTTCTTTTCCGGTTGGGAAAGTGGATTTTTTAACTATTTATCCTATGTCTTTTGATGAATTTTTGATCAATACAGATAACACCTTCTTATGCAATTCGATTCAAGAAAGTTTTCAAAAAAATGCTGCTTTGCCAAACTCTTTGCACGAAAAAGCATTAGACTTGTATTATGATTACTTAATTCTAGGAGGGATGCCCGAAGTTGTGCAAGAATATATTAATAGTCATTCTATGATTTCAGCGATTGATTACCAGAAAAATATTATTGAATCTTATAAAAATGATATCACCAAATATTGCGAAGATGGAAATGAAGCCAATAAAATATTAGCAACTTTTGAGTCTATTCCAGTGCAGTTAGCAAAAAATAATAAAAAATTTCAATATAAATTAATTCGAAATGGTGGTTCTAGCTCTATTTTTGGAGATTCAATTAATTGGTTAGTGAATGCTGGAATTGTCAATAAATGTATTAAAACTAAAATAGGAGTTCCTCTTAAAATGTATGAAGAATTAGATTCTTTTAAATTATACATGAATGATGTGGGATTATTAACGAATTTAAGTGAGTTCCCACTTTATTTAATAAAAAATAGAGAAGCAGTAAATGAAAGTATGATTGGAATGTTGACGGAAAATTATGTCGCTACATCTTTAAAAATCAATGGCTTTAATCTTAATTATTGGAAAAATGAATATGATAGTAAGATAGATTTTATTTTACGATCAGAAAAAGGAAACATTATTCCACTAGAAGTAAAAGCAAGCACTCATGTGAAAGCTAGAAGTTTAAACAATTATATAACCGAATATAAGCCAATTTATGCGATCCGTGTTTCTACAAGAAACTTTGGCTTTAAAAATAACATTAAATCAGTACCTTTGTATGCGGTATTTTGTCTTACCAAAGATAATTTAGATGATATGGAATAAAATAAATTATCTTTATGCGGGTGCTTGTTCAAAAATAAAATACTCTTCTTAATAGATAGATAAATGAATGAAATTGAGCTATAATAATTGTTATATAAACCAATATATTTAAAAAAGAGGTGTTTAAAACGGGAAAATACGAAGAGTTTAGAAAAAAATACCCAATATTTTATTATCATGGCTTTGATGTTCGTAAAAAAGAAAACGAAATCTTTATTACATATCATTTTGAAATAGAAGGGTTGATGCGATTTAATTCCACTCTTGAAGTTCCTGTGGCCAATCATAATTATGATGATACTCTTTTAAATAAAATCATTTTTTCAGCAGGATTGGCAGAGATTCCTAGTTATTGGAAAGCTACTTGCTCTCCGAAAATAATTATTTCTTGCGGGAAATTAGAGGAAGAAGAAACTTTATGGGTTAAAAAATTACTTTATAATGGTTTAGGTGAGTTTTTCTATGTTAATAAAATAAAAGCTAATTTCAAGAGCTTTGTGAGTATTGAAAGTACAGGACCCACTTATGACTTCAAAGCAGATCCTAGAAATTATGATGGCTATTTAGTGGCTGTAGGAGGAGGGAAAGACTCCCTTGTTTCTCTTGAAATATTAAAGAAAGTGAAAAACAAAAGGGCATTTATTATAAATAATAGAAAAATATGTTTTGATGGGGCTCGAATAGCTGGAATAAAAGAGAATGATATTATTAATGTTACAAGATTGTTTGATAAAAATATTATTGAGTTGAACAAACAAGGATTTTTAAATGGGCATACCCCATTATCAAGTTGCATTGCTTTTATCTCATATTTAACTGCCTATGTAAATGGGATCAAATATGTGGTCTTATCTAATGAATCGAGTGCTAATGAAGCTAGTGTAAAAGGAACTAACATCAATCATCAATATTCCAAAAGCTTTGAATTTGAAAATGATTTTAGAAGTTTCACCAACAAATATTTAACCTCTAAAATAGAATATTTTAGTCTTTTAAGACCATTGAATGAACTCCAAATAATGAGTATTTTTACAAAGCATCCTAAGTATTTTAAACATTTTATTAGTTGTAATAATGGTGGAAAGCGCCAAAATATTGGACGAGTGGATGGATGGTGTCTTGCTTGTCCCAAATGTCTATTTATTTATATAATAATGAGTAACTTTGTGGATCAAAAAACTATGGTTTCTATTTTTGGAGAAAATTTACTAGACAAAAAAGAAATGCTGAACTATTTTTTAGAATTACTTGGAAAAACAGAAAGAAAACCTTTTGAGTGTGTTGGAACGGTACAAGAAGTAACTTACGTTGTTAACAATTTAATTAAAAAAGGTGGTAAATTACCATATTTATTAGAGTATTATAAAAACAATTATGATTTATCTCCTATAGAAGATGATAGCATTTTAAAAAATATGAATAAGGAAAACAATGTACCAAAAAAATTATTAAAACTTGTAAGGGAGACTTTACTTGATGATAGAAAAAATAGTTAATGAGATTAAAAAATATAATAATATTTTAATTCTGGGCTTTGGTAGAGAAGGGAAATCTACCTATCATTTTATTCGGAAATATTTAGGAAATAAAGTGCTTACGATAGCGGATAGAAAGAAATAAAGAACTTTTAGAGTATAACAAAGAGCTTTTGAAAGATAAAAATATAAACTTTATTTTAGGAGATCATAATTTGGATTACTTAGATGATTTTGATTTGATTATAAAATCTCCTGGAGTTAATTTTAAATATATTGACTATACTAAGATAAGAGATAAAATCACTTCCCAAATAGATTTATTTTTAAGGTTTTCTGAGGTACATACAATAGGTGTTACCGGAACCAAAGGAAAAAGTACTACGGCATCCTTAATATATTATATATTGAAAAACTTAAAGAAAAAGACTGTGTTAGTTGGTAATATTGGTATTCCTGTTTTTAATGAAATAGGAAAAATAGATAAAGATACGATTGTTGTACTTGAACTTTCCTGTCACCAACTTCAATTTGTTAAAGCATCTCCTAATATTAGTATTCTATTAAATTTATATGAGGAACATTTAGATCTTTATAAGTCTTACGAAGAGTATAAATTAGCAAAATTAAATATTTTTAAATTTCAAAAAAAAGAAGATTATGCTATTGTAGGAATAGATAGTCCGGATTCTAAAAATTGTTTCAAAGTAAATGATAATACCTATGTTTTTTGCCTTCACCATAATGAGAAAATAAAAAAAGGAATTATCATAAAAGAAAATGGGCTATATTTAAAAAAGAATGGTAAATGTACCTTAGTTTATAATAAAAAAAGAAAAAGGAATCTATTAGGAGAACATAACTTAAATAATATTGCTGCTGCGTTATGCATATGTGATATTTTAAATCTACCTCTAGACAAAGCTGCATTTCTGATTGATCATTTTAAACCTTTAGAGCATCGAATGGAGTTTGTGGGTAACTATCACAAGATAGACTTTTATAACGATTCTATCGCAACAATCCCGGAAGCTACTATCAATTGTATTAAATCAATTTCTAATATTCGAACTTTAATTTTAGGTGGAATGGACAGAAAGATTGATTTAAGTTCTTTGGTAGACTATTTAAATAATGATAAGAAACTGAAGACTTTAATCTTTTTAAAAGATACTGGTTATCAAATATATGACGAACTTTTAAAAAGGAAATGTAAAAAATCTTATTAAAGTTCAAACAATGAAAGAAGCTGTAGCAAAGGCATATCAGTTTACGGATCAAGAATATGGTTGTGTATTGTCTCCTGCCGCGGCAAGTTATAATGCATATAAAAATTTTGAAGAGCGAGGAAAAGACTATAAAAACTGGGTAGAAAAGGGAAGTTAAAATTCTAAAAGCATCGCTATTTTCTTAAAAAATAGATCTTTGTTCGATTGAAAAAAGAATATTATTATGTTACGCTATATTTGTAGGAGGAAGTACTTATGAAAAAAGAAGAAATATCATTAAAAAATACAAAGGCGGAAATATTAGAAGCATTGAATCAAGCTTTAGAAAGAGAGAAAAATGCAAATAAGGCAAAGTCTGATCCCGTGAAGGAAGAAAAAGAAAAGAAAGTTCAAAAAGCAGTAGAACATTCAAAAGAAAATGTCGAACAAAATATATTTTCTCAAGAGTTAATCAATAAATTTAAGGAGCTAGAACAAGCCATTGCAGCAGAAGAAGAAAAATTAAAAGAATTATATGGAGTAGAAAATGAATTAAACAACTTAACGATTGTCGTAAATACTCAAAAAGATTTGGTGGCTTCTTTTGAGAAAGAAAAGGAAGAAAAAACAAAAGAAATTGCAGAAAATTTAAAAAAATTAGAAGCAGAATATAAACAAAAACAGGATGACTTGCAAAAAGAATATGATTTAAAAGCCAAAAATTTAAAACTAGAGCGTGATCGGGAACAAGAAGAATATACTTACAAAACCAAAAGAGAACGAGAACTTAGTAATAATGCTTGGGAAGATGAGAAAAAGAAAAGAGAAGCAAGCCTTGCAGCAATGGAAGAAGAGGCAAAAAAACTTTTAGGCGATGCCAAAGAGAAAGAAGCTTATATCAAGGACTTAGAAACGAAAGTAAATGCTTTTTCTAGTGAACTTGAAAGAGAATATGAAAGAGGAAAGAAAGAAGCAACCACAGAGCTTGAAAAAGAACATAACTATGCAATCGAACTATTAAAAAGAGATTATCAAAGCAAAATTGATCGGGATGAAGATAAGATTAAATCTTTAGAAGCTGAACTAGAAAAAGAAAGAAATGCCAATGCTACTTTACAAGAAAAGATGGATAAAGCTTATAAAGAATTAAAAGAATTAGCTGCTAAAACAGTAGAAACTTCTGGTATTGTAAAGATTGTAGGAAACAATGTAACGAGTGAAGTTTAGAGAAAGATTTAAACTTAATTGTAATTATTTGCTTCTTGCGAAGTTTCCTATTCATAGGGTATAATGAAGAAAAGGTAGTGATAATATGAATCGTGTAGAAAATATAACTGACTATAAAAGTAGTCCGACCCAAGCTAACTATATGTTAAATGGGGGGTATTTTAGAATTACCTTATAAAATAAGGCCTTTTCGTTGTGTAATAAAAAGAATGGGATGCCGAGATCCTGTTCTTTTTGTGTTTTTTAGATGGTTTTATACGAGGAGGCAAATGAGATGAAAGAAAAGTTAAAAAATATTGGAGAGAAGAAAATTATTATTGTTTGTTCGATTCTTTTAGTGATCTGTTTGTTAGTTGGCTTATCTTATGCGTGGCTTAGTCAAACCGTGCTTGGGCAAAAGAACTTAACGGTTACCGTAGGAGATCTTGATTTAATATTAGATGAATCAACGAGTGAGGGAATTGTTTTAAAATATGCAATACCCATTGAAGATGTGGATGGGCAAGCCTTGGAGCCTTATACTTTTACGATTCAAAATAATAGTGGGGTGGCCTCTAGTTTTCGTTTAACTTTAGAAAAAGATGAAGAAGGACTCGCTAGTTGTAAGCAAGAAGAAATGGTCTCATGTGAGCCATTAGATGTTAATGATATTCGTTATGAAATTAAAGAAGATGGCGTTTCTAAGATTGGTACCTTAGGAGAAAGTGGCCTTTTGTTGGATAGTTATCTAGAAAAGGGGGAAAAGAATTCTTATGAATTACGTCTTTGGCTTGATATTGATACTGGAAATGAAGCAGAGGGGAAAGTTTATTATGGAAAATTAAAATTAGAAGCAGTTCAGACAGAAGAAAGAAAAACGGTTTCCGAGACGCTTCTTGCAGGCGTAGGACAAAATGGAAATATTGATACAAGCGATCCGGATCAGACCTTTATTACAGGAAGTGATCCGAATAATTATATTTGGTATAGTGGTAAATTATGGAGAGCAGTATCCATTGATCCGAGTGATAATAGTGTAAAGTTAGTTACTCAATGGAATATTAGTGCGATTGCCTATAATTCTTCTAATAATTCTAGTTTTGAAGGAAGTTATATGGAAAGCTGGTTAAATGATACCTCGGTAGATGGGTTTTTAGGAAATTTGAGAGAACCAGAAAAGTTTATCGAAATGGATAGTAAATGGAATACAACTATGACAACAGAGACTACAAAGCCAGTAGAAACAACCCTGATAGAAGATGCAGTAGGATTATTAAATGTTTATGAATATACGATGAGTTATAATGGTACAACAGGGGTAAGAGGCTATTTAAACAATGCCCTTTATTGGTGGACCTTAACTCCGTATAGTAACATACGAGTATATTGCTGTGATTTAAATGGTCATCTCAATATGGTAGCTACTCCCGGAAATTTGTATGGCATACGTCCTTCGATTAATTTAAAACCTAGTGTACAAATTGTAGATGGAACTGGAACGGAAAACAATCCTTATCGTTTAGCAGGAGAAAACGATCGAAATTTATCTAGGACTTTATTGAATACAAGATATAGTGGTGAATATATTACTTTTGGTACAGGCGAAAACAATTTATATCGTATTGTCAGCCATGAGACAAATGGCTTAACTAAAATAACAAGTGCCGAACCTTTAAAAAATGAAGGAAATTTTCTCACAAGTGTTTTTGAAAGTGATGTGAATTATGCAAATACTAGTATCATAGGAAACTTTTTGAATGGAGATTATTTAACTACTTATGTAGGTAATGATTATCGTAATATGATAGAAGAAAATACTACTTGGTATTTAGGAACGGTAGGAGATGGAGAAAGTTATAAAAATGCAAAATATAGTAATACTATCGGAAGTGAGTTGACAGCTAATACTATAAACTCTCAAGTAGGGTTGTTGCGACTAGGTGAATTAATGGCGGGACAATTTGATGAGGCTAAAAATAATATAAATTATTGGACATTAACTATATTTAATGCTTCTAATGTACGTGATGTAGATTATCGTGGTTATGGTGCTCATGTTTTACCTTCTGATGAATCGATTGGTATTAGACCAGCATTTAATCTGAAGTTTAACGTTATCATTACAGGTGGAACAGGAACAAAACAGGATCCTTTTGAAGTTGCTTTAGAATAGAAATAAAAGGTTATATTTTCTTCCTTTTTGCAAATACTAAGAGAAAAGAGTTTGACAACATCACAAAATAAGAGTAAAATAAAGAAGAAATCGGTGATGAAGAGAAGTAGTGATATCCCTCTTTTCAAGAGAGTTTGCGAATGGTGGGAAGCAAATAAAGATATATCACGAATAACACTTCGGAGAGCTTAAAGAATTAAGTAGACTAAGCCGGGGATATCCTCGTTAACAAAGAAAGCGATTATCAGTTTGATAATAAATTGGGTGGCACCGCGGGTAAAGATTCTCGTCCCTTTTGGGATTAGAGGATCTTTTTCTTTTGGAAAGGAGAAAAGAAGATGGAAAAAGAGAAATTAAAAGATTATGCACATAAACTTATGTTTGACATGAAGGAAGAAGAGTATGATACCTTACAACAAGAGTTTGATATTATTTTAAAACAGATGGACTTAATTGGAGAGATTCCTAATATTAAAGAGGTAGAGCCAATGCGTTTTCCTTTTGTCACTTATGAAGCTAAGCTGCGCCAAGATGAAGTGATCGATAGTGAGGTTTTGACAACTGGAGAAGTTTTAACCAATTGTGAACATGTTTTAAAGGATCAAGTAAAAGTACCAAAGGTGGTGGAATAATGGAATATCAAAAGATGTTAATTGAAGACTTAAGAAAAGAATTAGATACGGGGAAAGTAACGAGTGAAGAGTTGTTTGAAAAGTCTGTTTCTCTTGCTAAAAAATATCAGGAAGAATATAATCCTTTTGTTACGATTCTTGATAAGTATAAGATGAAAAAGAAAAAGGATACACTTGTAACGGGGATTCCTTATGCTTTGAAAGATAATTTTTCGACTTCCCATATTTTGACAACTGGTTCTAGCAATATCTTAAAGAATTATGCTCCAGTCTTTGATGCGACGGTTTATAAAAAATTAAAAGAGGCCGGAGCGGTATTGATGGGAAAAACCGTTTTAGATGAACTTGCTATGGGTGGAACGGGTACCACAGGACATACTGGTGTGGTTAAGAATCCTTGGGATAAAACAAGAGAAATTGGTGGTTCTAGTGCTGGAAGTGCTGCAGCGGTTGCGCTTGGTATTGTTCCTTTTGCCCTTGGTAGTGATACGGGAGATTCGATTCGAAAACCTGCTGCTTTTGGGGGTGTGGTAGGTTTTAAACCCACCTATGGTTTGATTTCTCGTTATGGCCTTTTTGCTTTTGCTTCTTCTCTTGATCATGTTGGATGTTTCACTCGTAGTGTAAGAGATGCGGCCCTTGTAACGGATATCATCAAGGGCGAAGATCCGCATGATATGACCAGTCTAAAAGATACGGGAGAATGTCTTGTTGATTCTCTTTCCCAGGATATTAAGGGAAGGAAGTTATTTTATATCAAAGAGATTTGTGATCGGACACTTTATGAAAAGTCTGGAGATCAAGAAATATTAGCCGTTTTAGATAATTTTTATGATTTGATTGAGAAATTAAAAGAAAAAGGATTTGTGATTGAAGAAGTATCGGTCGATCAAAAACTTCTTGAGGCGATTTATCCTTCTTACATGACGATTTCTTGTGCGGAAGCGACCAGTAATAATGCCAATTTAACGGGTATTCCTTTTGGACCAAGGGGTGAAGGAAATACGGTGGATGAAATTATGTTTTCCGCTCGGACCAAAGGTTTTTCTGAATTAATTAAGCGCCGTTTTATTTTAGGTAGTTATATTTTACAAAAAGAAAATCAAGAGAAGCTCTTCTTAAATGCTTGCCGGGTTCGTCGTTTGTTAGTAGATAAAATCAATGAGTTATTTCAAACATATGATGGCTTTCTTCTTCCGTGTAGTGGAGGAGGGGCACCTCACTTTGATGAAGATAGTGATAAATTATCCGATCGTTATCTTTTAATGGAAAACCACTTATCGCTTGGTAACTTTGGTGGTTATCCGAGTATTACACTTCCTTGTGGCTTTGTGGATGGCGCTCCGATTGGGGTATGCTTAACCGGTCGAATAAGGGAAGATGGATTAGTTCTTGCCATGGCAGAAAGAATAGAAGAAGTTACAGGCTTAAAAGGCCAGATTGCAGGAGGTGATCAAGATGTATAAAGTAGTAATTGGTTTGGAAGTTCATTGTGAAGTGCAAACAAATTCGAAAAACTTTTCTTCGGCACCAAATGAATTTACGATGACGCCGAATATTCATGTCGCTCCTGTTGATCTTGGCTTGCCAGGTATTTTACCGGTTGTCAATGAAGAAGCTTGTCGCAAAGCCTTAAAAACGGCCATGGCTCTTCATTGTGAGAATCCGGATGAAATTATTTTTGATCGCAAAAACTATTTTTATCCCGATTTACCAAAGGGGTATCAAATCACCCAAGTAACGAAGCCAATGGGAAAAAATGGTTATTTAGATATTAAAGTAGGTGAAGAAGAAAAACGGGTTTATATTCATCAATTACACCTAGAAGAAGATACAGCGAGTCTTGATCATTATAGTAATTATTCGTTGATTGATTATAACCGTAGTGGTATTCCTTTAATGGAAATTGTAACCGAACCTTGTATTTCAAGTGCTGAGGAAGCGGTTACTTTCTTGGAGGATTTGCGGGATGTTTTCTTATTCTGTGAAGTGAGTGAAGCACGTAGTAACAAAGGCCAAATGCGTTGCGATGTCAACATTTCTTTAATGGAAGAGGGTAGTGATAAGCTAGGAACCAAAGTAGAGATGAAAAACATCAATGCCTTCAATAGTGTCAAAGCTGCTATTGAATATGAAATTAAACGCCAAAGTGCACTTTTGGATCAGGGTAAAAAAGTCGTTCAAGAGACAAGAAGAATTGATGAAGATGGCAAAACGTATTCGATGCGGGAAAAAGTGGATGCGGTAGACTACAAATATTATGTGGAACCAAACCTTCCACCTGTTAAATTAACGAAAGAATATTTAAAAGAGATTCGGGATAGCATTCCTATGTTAAAACTCGATCGTCTTCATCGGTATATGGAGGAATTTCATCTTTCGGAGTATGATGCGACCGTTTTATCCAAAAACAAAGAGATTGCTGATTATTTTGAAAAAGTCCTTGCCTTGGGAAGTGATGTTGAATTAACGGTAAACTTTGTTACGACAAGTGTCTTAAGCTCTCTTAAAAAGTTAGAAATTGAATTAAAAGACTTCTTTATTACTCCAGAGATGTTAAGTGGTATCATTGATTATGTCCATAAAGGAAAAATTTCTTTGGATCATGGAAAGAAAATCTTATATCAAGCCCTTGATCAAAAGAAAGGTCCAAGAGATATTATTAAAGAGTCGCATTTGGAACAGATTAATGATGAAGAGAAGTTATTAGGTTATATCAAGGAAGCTTTAGAGGAAAACCCGGATCAAGTAAGACAATATGTTGAAGAGGGGAAAGATTATGTTATCAATTACTTTATTGGTAAGGTCATGCAGAAGAGTAATCGCCAAGCGAACCCTAATATAACGTTAGAATTAATTAAAAAAGAACTAGAGAAAAGGAGAAAATAAATGAAAGCAAATAAATATCGAGATCATTATGCGGGAAAATTAAGAAATAATGATGTAGGGAAAAAGGTAAAAGTAGCTGGATTCATTGAAAATATTCGGGATCATGGCGGGGTAATTTTCGTTGATATCCGTGACTTTTATGGTACTTTACAAGTCGTTAGTAACGATGATTCCATCTTTGATGGTCTAACGAGAGAATCCTCTGTCAGTGTTACAGGGACGATTCGGAAAAGATCAGAGGAGGATTATAACCCTCGTCTTGCTACGGGAGAAATTGAATTATTAGTCGAATCCATCGAAGTACTTGGCAAGAGTAAGAATGTGTTACCTTTTGAAGTAATGACCAGTAAAGAGGTAACGGAGGATGTACGCCTTAAATATCGTTATCTTGATTTAAGAAATCCTAAAGTAAAACATACCATTTTATTTCGGAATAAAGTCATTCGTTTCTTACGGAATTTAATGGAAAATGAAGATTTTATTGATATTCAAACGCCAATCTTGACCGCTTCTTCTCCCGAAGGAGCCCGTGACTTTATTGTACCAAGCCGGAAATTTAAAGGAAAATTCTATGCTTTACCGCAAGCACCTCAACAGTTTAAACAATTATTGATGTGTTCTGGTTTTGATAAATATTATCAAATTGCCCCTTGCTTCCGAGATGAAGACGCAAGGCGGGATCGTGTTTATGGAGAGTTTTATCAATTAGATTTTGAAATGGCTTTTGCAACCGAAGAAGATGTCCTTGAAGTAGGGGAGAAGATTTTCTATGAGACCTTTAAAACTTTTTCAGACAAAGAGATTTCACCAAGACCTTTTCGCCGTTTGAGTTATAAAGAAGCGATGGAGAAATATGGAACTGATAAACCAGATTTAAGAAATCCACTTGAGATTATCGATTTAACGGAAGAGTTTGAAGATACCGACTTTCGTCCATTCCGTGGTATTCCGGTCAAAGGAATTAAGGTAGAGAATATTGCATCTAAAAGTAATTCATGGTTCAATGAATTAGTCGATTTTGCGAAAAGTATTGGGATGCCGGGAATTGGCTATTTCAAAGTAAATGAGGATTTATCTTTTGCTGGACCGATTGATAAATTCTTAAGTGATGAAGAAAGACAGGCTTTAATTGATAAAGCAGGACTCCATACTGGCGATGTTTTATTCTTTATTGCCGATCGGACCAAAGCTTTAACGCTTGCCGGTGAAATTCGGATGGAGTTAGGTCGCAAGTTAGATCTACTTGATCCCAACAAGTTTATCTTCTGTATTGTCAAAGATTTTCCAATGTATGAATGGAGTGAAGAAGAGGAGAAATATATTTTCATGCATAATCCATTCAGTATGCCGCAAGGGGGACTAGAAGCTTTAAACAATGAGAAGAAAGAAGATATTTTAGCTTATCAATATGATTTTGTCTGCAATGGTATTGAAATGGCTAGTGGAGCGGTTCGAAATCATGATTTAGAGATTATGAAGAAAGCCTTTACCATTGCTGGTTATACGGAAGCGGATTTACAGAAACGCTTTAAAGCTCTTTATGAAGCATTTCAATATGGTGCTCCTCCTCATGCAGGTATGGCCCCAGGACTTGATCGGATGTTGATGCTTCTTTTAGATGAAGATTCCATTCGCGAGACCATTGCTTTTCCAATGAGTGCCTCAGGAGCGGACAACTTGATGGAAGCGCCAAGTGAAGTCAGTGAAATGCAATTAAGAGAAGCCCATATCAAAGTAAGAGACTAAAAAAGCAAGAGATTTTTCTCCTGCTTTTTGATTGGAAATATTTTTTAAAAAATCATCGTTTTTAATATTTTTTGGGTATTTTTAAAATTATATTTAGCGACTTCTTTTAATTTTTCTTCGCCATACTTTGCCACTAGTTCTTCGCCCATTTTATCAACATCGGATCCCGCTCCCTTAGGAAGGGGAAGGGAAACTTCATCACAAAGTTTATCAAACTCTTTTAAAAAAATATAACGACTAATCATGGAAGCAGATGCAACCGCTAGATTTTTATCTTCGGCTTTGGTCATAAAAGTAATCCCTTTTTGGATCTCTTGGGCCTCTTTAATATAATCATAGTATCTTGCTTCTCTTGCAAATTCATCGACAATAATATAATCGACTGCTGGTTTTAACTCAGTCATGATTTGATAAAGCACTTTATTATGCATAATCGCTTTAATCCTATTCATATTAAAGTCACGAGAATATTTTTCATTATATTCTTTATTGGTAAGGATTAAACTGCGATAGGGGATTTTTTTAATTAGTTCGGGAACAACTTTTAAGATTAATTCATCGGTTACTTTTTTACTGTCTTTGATACCTAGACTCTCTAAAAAGGGAATGTCTTCTTTTTTTACATAAGTCGCCGTAACTACGATGGGTCCAAAATAATCGCCTGTTCCTACTTCATCACTTCCGACCGAAGAACAGTAATAATACTTCTTATCTTCTTCTTTTTGTTTTGTTTTATCCACTTTGCTTTGACCATCGATTTCCCGCCACATAGCCGCATCCACATCGGCACTTTTTCCTTGGAACATGACTTTACCAGACTCATACATGGTAATGGTCGTATCCATATCCACCGCTTGAAAAACAACATAAGGAATTTTCTTGTCTTTCTTTTTGTCTTTGTAATAATCGATCATTTTTTCTTTTGTTTTTTCACTGACCCGAATGACTTCGTTCATTTTTGCATCACCTCTATTAGTATAACATAACTTTAAAAAAGAAAGCTAGAAAGAGAATCTTATTTCAAATTGTCAAGTAAGTGAAAAATCTAGGAAAGTTCGTAGTATTTCTTTCTTTTTCAGGATATAATAGAAATAGAAGGAGTCGTAGAAGTATGAATATATTTGATGTTGTAATTATTTTATGTATTGCTTTAGTAGGCGTGATTGGTCTAAAAAGGGGAATTATTAAAGAAGCGGTTGTTTTAATTGGTACCATTCTGGTTATCTGTGTTGCCTTTTGGTTAAAAGATCCTCTTGCGGCCTTTTTGTGTAAGCATTTACCCTTTTTCCATCTTCGAAGTGGGTTAGGCGTCGTAACTTCCCTAAACATTATTTTTTATCAATTGATCGCTTTTCTTTTGTTGGTGATCTTACTTTTTTTTTTCTTAT
>DVKE01000067.1 GCA_018716225.1 Candidatus Onthousia faecigallinarum
AAACACCTATAATTAATACAAGGTAGTCCTATTTGTCAAAAGGAAATTGGAATAAATTAAATTTCGGACTGGGAATTTAGTCGTTAAAAAAGTTCCTTTAATAATTCGGGAACTTTCTATTTAATTTTACCCTTTTTTTCTGTCTTCATTTTAAAGTTAAATTACAGGATAAATATTATGATCTGCAAGTAGTTTTTAAATGAACCCTATTTTTTTATCGAAATTACTTTTGTATATTTTTCTTCTTCTTTGGATATAGTAGAATTGGGTGAGAAAAATGAATTTAGTTCCTATGATTGTAGATAAAGAGATAAACGGAGAAAGAAGTTATGATATTTTTTCACGACTTTTAAAAAACAGAATTGTTTTATTAACAGGAGAGATTGATGATGTTCTTTCTAATACGATCGTAGCAGAACTTCTATATCTTGATTCTTTAAATCATGAAGATATTTCGTTATATATCAATTCTCCGGGAGGATCCGTAACAGCAGGTATGGCTATTTATGATACTATGAATTTCATTAAAAGCTCTGTCTGTACTATCTGTCTTGGCATTGCTGCTTCGATGGCTGCTTTTCTTCTTGCTAGTGGTCAGAAAGGAAAACGTTATATTCTTCCTAATAGTGAAGTCATGATTCATCAACCTCTAGGAGGTGCGCAAGGACAGGCAAGTGAGATTAAAATTGCCGCAGAACATATTTTAAAAACAAAACATAAACTAAACCACTTATTAGCTAAAAATACAGGTAAATCTTTAAAACAAATCGAAAAAGATACCGAACGAGATAATTTTATGGAAGCGAAAGAAGCTGTTCAATATGGAATTGTTGATCAAATTTTAGATCATTGTTCAAAATAAGTTCTCTTTTTAAGTCTTTTTTCTTTTTGCAGGCAGACTTTTAACACATGATGTCCTATTTTGATTCCTTTTTTTATTTTTCTCTTACAATGATTTTGGTGATAAAAAATGGAAAATACTGGGTTTCGTTTTGCAGAGCTACGAACAAGGCATGACTTAAAGCAATGGCAAATTGCACGCATTTTAAATGTTAAAACAAATACTTATAGCAAATGGGAAAAGGGTATTAATGATATTTCTTTAGAGAAATTAAATGAACTAGCTAACTTTTATCGTGTTAGTTTAGATTACTTTGTGGGTATTTCTGATCTTTATTATGAAGTAAAACCCAAACCAATTAAACTTGCCATAATGCGAAAAAGATTACTTCTTTTAAGACAAGAAAAAAATCTAAGCCAAAGTCTTTTAAGTAAAAAAACAGGTTTTGCCCAAACAACTTATTCTAGTTTTGAGACAGGAGTACGAACTCCTACTGCTTTTAAACTTTTTCATCTTTGTCAATTTTATCAAGTTTCTTTCGATTATTTATTAGGAAGAAGTGATCAAAAAGAAAGAGAACTATCCACCGTTGCTTAAGTTCTCTTTTTTTATGATTTGATATTGATATTTAAAAGCTAATATTTTTTTTACTCTTTCGTTCAGATCTTCTTCTTTTATGGTATCATTTTCTATCGCTTCTTCTAAGGCATTTAAATTTTCCTCATAACTCGAGGTCATAATTAAATCATTTCCGGCAAGAAAAGCTTTGACTGCTTCATTTTCTCCATTTAAATCTTCTTGAATGGCGGCCATATCCAAGTCGTCGGTTAAGATTAATCCCGTAAATCCCATCTCTCTTAATAAATCATGAAGAGGCTTTGATAAGGAAGCGGGTGCTGTTGAGTCATAACTTTCTATTTTATTATGTGACACCATGATAATTGGCGCTTTTTCTTCTATGCCTGCTTGAAAAGGGGGTAAACTTTCCGTTTGTATTTCTTCTTGACTCCTTTGATCAAGACTTATTCCCATATGCGTATCCACATTGCCTCCATAACCTGGAAAATGTTTTAAAGTAATAGCAAAATTATTTTCTCTTGCATATTTGGCGATTTCTTTAATATAATCACTAACTATTTCTGTCTTTTCCCCTAAAGTTCTGTTATAAATATAATCATCTGGATTTGTAGAAACATCTGCAACCGGAGCTAGATTTAAATTGATTCCTACTTCTTTTAATAAAACTTCTTTTTCTTCTTCTATTGTAAGTAAAAGAGGAATTCCTCCTTCTAAGTAATAATCTCTTACACTTTTAAATTTTTCAGAACGAAAGGCCGGGAAACGACTAATTCTTGTTACCGTTCCTCCCTCTTCATCAACTGCAAAAATAAGATTGACCTTCGCTTTTGTCTGATAAGAGTCTAGCTCTTGTTTTAAACTATCTTTCGTTTTATTTTCAATATCTTTTGCAAAAAGTACATAGCCACTAGGAGCAGTTTGGGCTAGAGTAGATTCTATTTTCGTATTATCAAATCGAACTAAAAAGAGTTGACCAATTTTTTCCTCTAAACTCATATCTTCCAACTCTTTTTCGGCTTCTTTATAATATCTTTCAAAAAGCTCTTGTTCTTTCATTGGTTCTTCGGTAGTCTTTTCGCTTTCTTTTGTGTCGTTATCTGCTATATCCTGTGGAAAAACCAAAAAAAGAAAAAGTAAGACAAAAGCAAAAAGAACAAGAAAAAATATTTTTTTATTCTTC
>DVKE01000007.1 GCA_018716225.1 Candidatus Onthousia faecigallinarum
ATGCTTATTTTTTAACATTTTTGTTGAAAAATAAGTGTTAAAACACCTATAATTAATACAAGGTAGTCCTATTTGTCAAAAGGAAATTGGAATAAATTAAATTTCGGACTGGGAATTTAGTCGTTAAAAAAAGTTCCTTTAATAATTCGGGAACTTTCTATTTAATTTTACCAAAAAAATTTGGTAAAAGTGCTTCGATTCAATTTGTGAAGAAAGAAAAAATTGAATAAGATATTTCGCAATGGTATAATAATAAAAAAAGATAGGTGATAAAGTGAAAGATGCTTATACTAAAGATCAAGAAGAAGTATTAAAAGAATTAAAGACAACCAAAAAAGGTTTGAGTGAAGAAGAAGCAAAGAAGCGTTTCGAGGAAAATGGTCCAAATACTTTGGAGGAAAAGAAACAAAAAAGTATTTTTACTGTGATGTTAGAACAGCTAAAAGATAAGATGATTTTAGTCTTATTCTGTGCTTCTATTCTTTCTTTTTGTCTAGGAGAAGTGGCAGAAGGTATTGTTATTCTTGTTATCATTGCTATCAACGCTATTATTAGTATTATGCAAGAGAAAAAAGCTGTGGATGCCATTTATGCTTTAAAGAGTATGAATGCCCCGCATAGTGTGGTAGTTCGTGAGGGCAAAAAGCAAGAAATTTTAACCCAAAATCTCGTCCTAGGAGATATTGTCTTCTTAGAATCGGGAATGATCGCTCCAGCGGACATCCGCCTATTAGAAGATCATCAGTTGAAAATGGATGAATCATCTCTAACCGGAGAAAGTACAACAGTTGAAAAAGATAGCAATTTAAAATTGAAGGAGGATACCGCGTTAGCAGATCGAGCGAATATGGTATTTTCTTCGACCATTGTCGCTTATGGAACGGCTTTTGGAGTAGTAGTGGCCACGGGAATGGATACCGAAGTTGGAAAAATAGCAAATCTTTTGGAAGAAAAAGACAATCTAGATACTCCTTTAAAAAGAAAATTGAACAAAGTAGGAGAAGTGTTAAGTCTTATTGGAATTGGGATTAGTATTTTAATTTTTATCATAGGTCTTCTTTATGGAAAAGATGTTATTTCTATTTTAATGGTAGCGATCTCTCTTGCTATTTCGGTCATTCCAGAAGGGCTTCCTGCTACGGCTACGATTGTTATGGCTTTAGGAGTAGAGCGAATGGCCAAAAAAAATGCTTTGGTGAAAAAGTTACCTGCCGTAGAAGCCTTAGGAAGTTCTACCGTAATCTGTACGGATAAAACCGGAACTTTAACGGAAAATAAAATGACGGTAGTAAAATCCCTTTTGTATGAGGATTTAAGAGATCAAAAAAAGAAGAACCAAGTATCAATAGAATTGATTCAGGCTGCTGTATTATGTAACAATGCTTCTTTTTCCAACGAAAAAGTAATAGGTGATCCGACGGAAGGAGCTTTGCTTACTTTTGCTATCAAGAAGCATTATGATGCGAAAAAAATAAAAGAAGAATATCCCAAGTGTTATGAACAACCTTTTGATTCTAATCGAAAAAGAATGAGTATAGTAGTCAAAGAAAAAGAAAATTTTGTCGCTTATACCAAAGGATCACTCGATGAACTTCTTGATATTTGTCGCTATGCAAGAGAAGGAAACGATACCAAGGAATTACCTGTCCCTGAAAAAGACCAAATCAAAAAATATGCAGCCTCCTTGGCAGAATCCGGTCTTCGGGTATTAGGGTTTGCTACAAGAACATTAGAATCTCTTCCCAAAGAAGGAGAAAATATAGAACAAGATTTAACTTTTCTTGGCTTAATGGGAATGATGGATCCACCGAAAAAAGAAGTGAAAAAGGCAATCAAAAGTTGTCATGAAGCGGGGATCCATGTCATTATGATTACAGGCGATCATAAATTAACAGCTATTTCTATTGCCAAAGAATTAGGAATTTTTGAGGCAGGAGATTTGGCCTTGAATGGCAAAGAACTTGTTAAAATGAGTGATCAAACTCTAAAAGAAAAGATTGGAAAAATCTCTGTTTTCGCACGAGTTACCCCAGAAGATAAGTTAAGAATTGTCAAAATTCTTCAAGAAAAGAAAGAAATTGTCGCCATGACAGGCGATGGAGTAAATGATTCTCCTGCCTTAAGAAAAGCAGATATTGGAGTTGCTATGGGGAAGATGGGGACGGATGTAGCGAAAGAAGCAGCTGATATGATCTTGTTAGATGATAATTTTGCCACCATCGAAGTAGCAGTAGAGGAGGGCAGACGAGTTTATCGTAACATTCAAAAAGTCATTCAATTCTTACTAGCAGGTAACATTGCCGAAGTATTAGTCATCTTTATTTCCATTCTGATAAACATGGATAGTCCATTACTAGCTGTGCATATTCTCTTCATCAATCTAGTAACAGATACCTTACCATCTCTTGCTTTAGGAGTAGATCCAGCTTCTCCAGATATTATGAAAGAAAAACCCATCAAAGAAGGTAGCCTGTTCGAAAAAGGATTAGTTTCTCGTATTGCTTTTTATGGAATTTATATCGCCTTTATGACGTTGCTAGCTTATCTCATCGGGAATACTCGTAGTTATAGTGTAGGCATGACTATGGCTTTTCTAGTTTTATGCTTATCCCAAATTTTCCACTCGCTAAATCAAAGCTCTGCCACCATTTCTATTTTTCAAAAAGAACATCCAAAAAACAATTTTTTATTTCTAGCGATATTAGGATCTCTACTTATTGTTTTCACTGTTTTGTTGATTCCTACTTTAAAAAACTTCTTTTCTCTTGCTAGTTTAAGGGGAAGAGAATGGGTTTTTGTTTTAATCTTATCCCTTTCCCCAATTTTATTAGTAGAAACAGTCAAATATTATAAACGACACAAAAAAAGTAATTCTTAAAGAAGAGATTACTTTTTTTAAAATGGAACCCTTTCTTTTAGATCTTGATGCCTTTCGATAAAATAATTTAATAGGAAGAAAAGAATAAAGGTAATAAACAAGACAACCGTAATCAGATAACCAGTTTGATAAAGAGGAACTAGAATTTGGCCAATGGAGATCGTACCTTGTCCTTTTAAAAAGGTAGAAGCAATATGGGAAAGAACCGAGCAGCCAAGGAAGAATACCATCAAAAACAAAGCGATAGAACTGTAATAATGAAAGAATCTTCTTTCTTTAATCGTAAGAACGAAAATAACAATCATACCAATGATAGAAATAGCAATTAAAACAGATCTTGTATTGGGTTGTAGGATTTGTTGTAAAAAGGGAGTTATGGTACTGATAACCTTATTTTCTGTTTGTGCTTCTGTAAGATTAGGCTCTACTTCATCTACAATATAAGAAGTGGTAAAGTTTTCTAGCCTTTCTTTCGCTCCAGGAGATAAAACTAAATCTTCTTTTTCTAAGGCTTTGTCATAAAATTCTTTTGTCAACTCCGAAATTTTCTCTTCATCTAGCATTCCATCCTCTTCTAAATTACCATTGATCACTTCTTGTAATACTCCTCCAACATAGTCTTTCACTTCTGGTTGATTTAAAATGTCATCCATTTTCTCTCTTGATATGCCTTCCTCTTCCGCTGCTTGATAAAAAGAATCAAGTGAATCCGTCTTCTCTAAATATTCTGTAACGGTTTGTTGATTGACCTGGTTTGCAAACTGAAAAGTAAAGCCACCTTTCAAGAAAAAGGAAAGAGCAAAAATCAAAATTGCTAATAAAAGAGACACTGTCGTAACAATAGAAGCAAGAACTACGAGAAATTTTCTCAAAATAAAACACCTTCTTTCTAAAAATATTATACAAACTTTATAAGAAACTTTCAATTAGAAAAGAAAATATGATATTATGTTAGCAGGAGGGATGAGGATGGAAAAAGGAAACAATAGATTGAATCCCAACGTAAAGGAAGGATTGACAAAAGAACAAGTATTAAAGCAGAAAGAACAAGGGCTCGTCAACTTTAATACGAACGTAACAACAAAAAGTACCAAAGAAATTGTCAAGGAAAATGTTTTTACCCTATTTAATATCATCAACTTTATTTTAGCTTTGGCTGTTATTTTGGTAGGATCTTACAAAAATGTAGCTTTCATTATTATTGTTATTCTAAATACATTGATTAGTACTTTCCAAGAGCTTCATTCGAAAAAAGTAATTGATAAACTATCGGTTATTTCAGAATCTAAAGTAAAAGTAATACGAGATGAGAAAGAAGAAGAAATTCCCATGGATGAGATAGTATTAGATGATATTATCCATCTTCGTTCTGGAAATCAAATTGTAACAGACTGCATTTTAAAAGAAGGGGTAGTAGAGGTAGATGAATCTTTTATTACGGGCGAAAGTGATACTATAGAAAAAAAAGAAGGAGATATGCTTTTATCGGGGAGTTTTATCACGAGCGGATCTTGTTATGCTAAAGTAGAACACGTTGGTTATGATAATTACACAGCTAAAATATCAAAGGATACTAAATATATAAAACCGATTTCATCAGAGATTATGCGATCTTTAAATAAAATTGTTAAAACCATCTCTTTTCTTCTAGTTCCACTAGGTATTCTTTTCTTCGCTAGACAACTGTTCTTAGATGGAAATACCTTTCAAAATGCAGTCGTAAATACAGTAGCGGCTTTAATCGGGATGATTCCCGAAGGCCTTGTACTTTTAACAAGTACTGTTTTTGCGGTTGGAGTGATTCGTCTTTCCCAGAGAAAAGTGTTGGTGCAAGACTTATATTGTATTGAAACTTTAGCAAGAGTTGACGTAATTTGTCTTGATAAAACTGGAACCATTACCGAAGGAACAATGGAAGTAAAAGATATCATTCCCCAAGCACATTACAACAAAACAGAAATAGGGGATATTATTGGTAATATGATGGGGTGCTTAGAAGATGATAATCCTACGGCCAAAGCTTTGCGTAATTCCTTTTATCATAAAAATCCTAAGGGGATCAAAAAAGCCATTCCTTTTTCATCCGATAAAAAGTATTCGGGTGTAGTGATGGAAAAAGGAATGACTTATGTTATTGGAGCGCCAGAATTTGTTTTAGAAAATCATGGCAAAGCATATCAAAAAGAAATTGAAGAATATTCCAAAGAAAGTCGCCTTTTAGTACTAGCGAAAGGCGAATATCAAGAAAAGACAAAACAAATAAAAAAAGCAGAACCGATCGCTTTTATTGAATTGCAAGATAAAATAAGAAAAGAAGCGAAAGATACCTTAAACTATTTTCAAGAACAAGGAGTTCGGGTAAAAATTATCTCTGGCGACAATCCAACCACCGTAGAAAATATTGCGAAAAGAGCAGGCCTTAGTGCAACAGCCAAAGCCCTTGATTTATCCACTTTAAAAAGTGAAAAAGAAATCATTCAAGCGGCAGAAGAATATGATATTTTTGGAAGAGTAAAACCGGAAGAAAAACACATTTTAATTAAAGCCTTAAAAGAAAAAGGGCATACGGTAGCGATGACGGGGGATGGAGTAAATGATTGTCTTGCCTTAAAAGAGGCGGATTGCTCTATTGCCATGGCTAGTGGTAGTGATGCTGCTAGAAGTGTTTCCCAATTAGTTTTATTAGATTCTAATTTTGCTTCTATGCCTCAAGTCGTTGCAGAAGGAAGAAGAAGTATTAACAATCTAGAACGATCAGCTTCCTTGTTCCTTGTCAAAACCATTTATTCTTGTATTCTTGCTTTCCTTTTTCTATTTATCGAAATGCCATATCCATTTATTCCTGTACAATTAACCCTTGCCAGTGCTGTAACGATTGGAATTCCATCTTTTGTACTTGCTTTGGAACCGAATAAGGAAAGAGTAAAAGGAAACTTCTTAAAAAATGTTTTAAAGAAGGCAGCGCCTCCTGCATTAACCATTATTTGCAATATTTTATTAATTTGTATTGTAAGTTATTTATTTCATTTAAGTTATGCTAGAGTATCAACTCTCTGCCTCACTTTAACCGGTTATACATCCTTTATTTTGCTCTATAAGATTTGTCAACCATTTAATCGATTACGCTTTCTTTTATTTGTTATCATGTTTATTTTATTCTTATACTGTATTTTCAATTTAACCAGTTTATTCTCAATTTCTCATTTTAACAATTTGATGGTGTTTATTACGTTACTTTTAACCTTTTTATCACATCAATTATACACTTTCTTTGAACAAGCCATGGAAAGTATGATGCAAACAACGGAAAAGCTAAAGCAGAAATTAGGAATTAGTTTATAAAAGAAGGCCATCATCCTTCTTTTTTTGATCAAAAAAACCTTGCCCGAAACAAGGTCATTTCATAATGGCGGAGACAGAGGGATTTGAACCCTCGCAGCAGTTGCCCACTCTACTCCCTTAGCAGGGGAGCCTCTTCAGCCTCTTGAGTATGTCTCCAAAATGCTCCCATAGTTATAATACTACAGGAAATAAGAAAAAATGTCAATATTATCTTCCCTTAACTTGAGAAATTTGTGCAGGAACAAGAGCGAAACAATCATTTTCTTTATCGATAGTAAGATCGTATTCTAAAGAATCTACAAACTTATCGAGTAGGGAATTTGAAGTCCGACTAAAAGCTCCAATTTGATTATCCCAAACCTTATTTTCTCCCGTACCGCCATACTCTAAGACCGATTCTGCATTAATGAACAATTCAGCGCTTTTTTCTGGTAAGCGATAAGAATCGGTTAGCCCATAAACATTTTCTTTATCGGCAAAAACCATACGATTTGGCTCAGCAGAAGGATTTGGATATCTTAATTGATAACGTTCATGCTCAGGATCTCCATCTTGTAATTTTTCTTTGAGTAGATTTTCCGAAGCACTAGCAAGACTACGTGCCGAAGAAACAAAATCCATTCGATTTTGAATACTAGGATTAACAGCATACTGATTACTATCGACACAATAGTTTACGACGATATCCTTATATTTCGAATTATCAAGCTCATAACCGTATTTATCCTCTACTTGTTCCATTACTTCTTCTTCCGTTGTAGCATCAATATCAACCTTTTGAAAGGAAGGATGTTTTGCCGCATAAGAGATACCAACCATACCTGCCACAATCGCTGCGGAAGCTCCTATGGCAAGCACCATATTTCGTCCTTCATGCTTTCTATTGTTTTTTCCTCTAATTTTTACATTTTCTACTTTCATAACGTTCACCTATAAATATTATAAAAGAAAAAAAAGGAAAAAGAAAGAGCTTTTTACACTTTTAGACTTTCCAGGACGTTTTCATTTAGACCATAAATATCGTTTATGCTTCTATTGATAGTACTAGGATAGTCCAAGTAGGACGAACTAGTTAATTACTTGATATCCTTTTTAATTTGTACTTCGATGAAAAACTTTTAACAAAGAAAAAAATTAGGGAACCTCAGATTTTTTTGCCTAAATTGCAATAAAACAATATAGTGGAAGGTGTTTGTAGATAAAGACAGCAGTCAAACTAAAATATCCACAATTTTAAATTTTCAATGTCATATTTGACAAAAAAATATGTGTGATACAATAAAAATATAAAAGGTCGGGAAAAAATGTTTTGCTTGACTTTTTATAACATGTATGGTATAATATGCTACATATTTAAGGAAAAATTCTCAAAAACTAATAATTACAATACAAGTTTTGACATCTTTAGAAAAGCAAGTATTGTATATTATAAGTGAGTAATAGAGGATAGGAAGACATCGTCTATCGCGGATTGAAAAATCTAAAGTGTAGAGTTCGAAAGGATTCGATGAGAAGCCACGTGATGCAATGGCCTATTACTCAAGTGGGCTCATACTATGGTATGAGCCCTATTTTTAGTTTTTAAAGGATAGTTAGGAGCAATTATATGAAAAGAATTTTAGGAGAGGTAAGCGATGCCATTGTTGAGCAGTGGAATATTCTAGAGCAAAAGGGTAAAAAAATAGTGATGTATCCTGAAGCTAAAGAGCATAGTAAAGAACGACATATTAATGAATATCCAAGTGAAGAAGATTATTATTTTGTTATGGCGTCACTTGAAGAAATTATTAAAGATCCTGACTATGTTTTTTATGATAAATCTAAGCAAGGATTAGAGTATTATAAGAAAATACGAAAACATATACTGGTAGCTATTAGAGTAAACAATGGAAGATAATTGAAAGTTAAGAGTGTTTATCCAGTTGAACCAGAGAAAATAGAAAATAGAAGAAAAAAGGAAGAACAGATGAAGTTGTACAATAAATATGTGATAGGCATAGAATGATTGTATAGAAGTGCATATTTTTTTGACTTCAATTCATCTTTCAATAATTTAAAACTTTGCCTTATAAATTTCGACTTGGTTAAATTGTTTTTTAGCAAAAATTCATCTAGTTTTTTCTTCTTTTTTCAACTTAGCCTTAAATTGAATATCGTAGCTACTATCATATTCTCTTTTATTAAAAGCCATATTTCCACCTCAATTTTAAAGAATTTTTCATAATTTAACAGTGATAATTTTCTATGTTAATATATTAATGAAGAGGAGCTTTAGCTCCATCTTCTTAAAACCTTGGTGACTTTATGTTTTCTTTTTACCTTAAAACTTAAAGTCACTTTTTTATATAGTTATAGAAGATTTTACTAAAAAACAACTGGGTTAATAGCCTAGTTTTATTTATATAATTTGTGGTTTTTTTGTGGTAAACCTTTAAATGTTTTTGCTTGTTTCTAACTGTTGATATCTTTCAAACATAAGAAAAACAACCATTTCTGGTTGTTCATAAAAGCTATAATGGTGACCAGTACGGAATTCGAATCCGTGAATGCTGCCGTGAAAGGGCAGTGTGTTAAGCCACTTCACCAACTGGCCAAAAAAAATGGCGCCTCAACTAGGACTTGAACCTAGGACCCCTTGATTAACAGTCAAGTGCTCTAACCAACTGAGCTATTGAGGCATCATGGTGGGCCTGACAGGACTTGAACCTGTGACCCCTCGCTTATCAAGCGAGTGCTCTAACCAACTGAGCTACAAGCCCATAAACAATCTAACAACAAATAAAAGTTTACAATAAAGTAGATAAAAGATCAAGTGCTTTCTTTCATTTTTTTTGTTGCAACACTAGAATAACAAAAGGATGAGAGGAAAGTCAAGAGTTTTTTAACTTTTCTTGAAAGAAAACTATCTTTTTGCTAAAATAAAAGCGAAAAGAGGGAATAATATGGAAAAAAGAGCTTTAAAAAGCGGAAAATTACTAGAAAGTCTATGTACTTTATTTCCGGATCAAAGTCATAAGAAAATAAAAAATGCCCTAAAAAATGGGGCCGTTTTAGTAAATGGAAAAGTAAGAACAAAATATGATTATCCGGTTCATCCCCAAGATAAGATCGAAATTCAAAAAGAATATAAAACCCATAAGAAGAGTCCGTTAAAAATAATTTATGAAGATCAGAACTTTTTGGTTGTTGAGAAACCTGCCCATCTTCTTACTATCGCTACAGACAAAGAAAAAGAGAAGACTGTCTATCATAAAATGCGAGAATTTATAAAGAAAAGACATTCTAAAGATAAAATTTTTATTCTCCACCGCTTAGATCAAGATACTTCTGGCGTTCTCGTTTTTGTGAAGAATGAAAAAATAAAAACTACTCTTCAACAGAGCTGGAACCAATATGTCCAAAAAAGAGAGTATTATGCCATTGTAAAAGGAATTCCAGAAACGAAAAAAAATTATACTTGTTATTTAAAAGAAGATCAAAATAATTTTGTCTTTGTGACTGACGATTCTAAAAAAGGGAAAAAAGCAGTTACTTCTTTTGAAGTAATAAAAACAAATGGAGTGGAAAGTCTTTTAAAAGTAAACATTAAAACTGGAAGAAAAAATCAAATTCGAGTGGTATTATCTTATTTAGGTTATCCCATAGTAGGAGATAAAAAATATGGAGGACCAAAAGCCGACCGGTTATATCTTCAAGCGAGTAAACTAAAACTAAAAGGCGAGGATCATAAGACTTATTGCTTTGAGACTCCTATCGAAGCGAGTTTTTTACAAAGACTAAAAAAGAAAGGAAAGAGTGAATGAAAACTTATCAAGAAGTAGAACATAGTTTAATTACCAAATATCGTAAAGAAATATGGCGCCCTTTTATGAAAGCGATCCGAGACTATGAATTAGTAAAAGAAAATGATCATATTGCAGTTTGTATCTCAGGTGGCAAAGATTCTGTTTTATTAGCGAAGTGCCTAGAAGAGTTACAAAAGCATGGTAAAATAAAATTTAAACTTTCCTTTTTAATTATGGATCCTGGTTATCAAAAAGAAACACTAACGAAAATAAAAGGAAATTTAGAAGCTTTAAATCTCTCTTATCATATTAAAAAATCGGATATTTTTGAAGTGGCCAATAAGCTTTCAAAAGATCATCCTTGCTATTTATGCGCTAGAATGCGACGGGGATTTCTTTATCAAAAAGCCCAAGATTTAGGTTGTAATAAAATTGCTTTAGGGCACCATTTTGATGATGTTATTGAAACAATTCTGCTTTCGATGTTTTATGGAGGAGAATTTAAAACAATGCTTCCGAAACTAAAAAGTACGAACTTTGAAGGAATGGAACTCATTCGTCCTCTTTATTTGGTACGAGAAGAAGCAATTAAAAGTTTTTGGAACCAAAATGAGTATCAATTCATCAATTGTGCTTGTGCCCTTAGTAAAAAAGAAGAGAAACTATCAAAGCGCTATGAGATCAAAAAATTATTAGAAAGACTTCGTAAAGAAAACCCAAGAATTGATCAAAACATTTTTAAAAGTAGTGAAAAAGTTCATGTGGAAACACTTTTAAGCTATGTCAAAGAAGGAAAAGAGACGACTTTTCTCGATCAATTTCAAAAAGATGAATAAAATTTTTTCTTTTCTATCATAATGAAGGTAGAAAGGAAAAGAATATGGCAAAATACAAAGTAGAAATCAGTGGCGTGAATACGTCTGAATTAAATGTATTAACGAACGATCAAATGAATCAGTTATTTCTAGCTTTAAAAAATGGAGATCCCTTCGCGAGAAATGATTTAGTGAGTGGTAATTTAAAATTAGTCTTAAGTATTCTCCGGCGCTTTAAGAATCATAATGAAAATTTAGATGATCTTTTTCAAGTGGGCTGTATTGGACTTGTCAAAGCGATTGATAATTTTGATTTAGCGCATGAAGTAAAATTTTCTACTTATGCAGTCCCCATGATCATGGGCGAAATCAAACGTTATTTAAGAGATAATAATAGTATTCGAGTAAGTCGTTCCACCAAAGATTTGGCTTATAAAGCTCTAAAACTAAAAGAACAAAATCTTTTAACTACGGGTCAAGAATTAGGGGTAGAAGAAATTGCCAAAGAATTAGAAGTAGGGGTTTATGATGTTATTCATGCCTTAGATTCGCTAAGAGATCCAATTTCTATGTTTGAACCGATCTATAACGATGGTGGAGATACGATTTATTTATATGATCAAATAGAAGATAAAAAACAAACGGGCAAAGAAATGGAAAGTCAACTCACTACCAAAGATGCTCTTCATAGTTTGAATAAAAGACAACAACACATTTTAGATGAACGTTTTGTGATTGGAAAAACGCAAATGGAGATAGCAGAAGAATTATCCATCAGCCAAGCCCAGGTATCACGGTTAGAAAAAAGTGCCATTAAAAAATTGAAAAAAATCTTAAAATAAGAGGAACTCCCAAACAAAAAGAATAGGAAGTTTCTTTTTTTCATATCCTTTAGTAGTAAGGTGAGAAAGATGAGATTATCCGATTTGCAAAGCAAAGATATTGTAAATACTGTGGATGGTAGAAACATTGGAAATATCATTGATGTAAAAATTGATGAACGCAATGGTACAATTTTAGCTTTGGTGGTAGAGCCAAATAAAAAAATGTTATCTTTCTTAAATAGAGGGGTTGATACTGAGGTGGCTTGGCAAAGTATAGAGAGAATAGGGGAAGATGTCATATTAGTGCGGCTTAATTAGGAAAAAGAAAAATATCAAAAAGACTTCATCTAAAAAAGACTTCTTCTAAGCTCTCTTCGGGAAGAAAATTTCTTTTAACCTTTTTCTTTGCTTTTGTCACGGCTATTATCGGGATCCTTCTCACTGGTAAAAAATTTGAACAAGTGATTGTTCGTTATGCCACTTCAGAAACACAAAGGATCGCTACGACAATTTTAAATGAAACGGTAAGAAGTGAAGACTTATTACCAGAAGAAGACCTTTTTACTATTACCAAAGATAAGGAAGGCTATATTCAATTAATTACCTTTAATACAAAAGCCTCTCATCAAGTATTAACCAAGATTAATGAAAAAGCCATGGAACGTCTGATCGCTTTAGAAAATGGTGATACGACGGATTTAAAGCTATCCAATGCTCTAAAAGGAACAAGATTAACTTATTTAAAAGATGGGGTGGTTTGTGATATCCCACTTGGGGTATTGATTGGTAATCCTCTTTTCGTTAATGTATCCGCTTCTATCCCTATGCGTTTTTCTTTTATTGGAACGGTAACGAGCAATTTAAAAACCAAAGTAACACCTTATGGAATCAACAATGCCCTAGTTGAAATTAGTGCCGAAGTAACCATAACCGAACAAATTACCATGCCTCACCGAACCGAAAGAATTCCCGTCACGGAAGAAGTGAGTCTCTTGATTGAAATGATTCAAGGCCAAGTTCCAAGCTATTACTATGATAGCTTAAATCGTTCCTCCCAAAGTTTATCTCTTCCCATAGCAGAAGAAACGTGATAAAATAATATTAGGATGTGACATAGATGATAGAACTATTAGATGAGAAATACGAACTCATAAGAGATGATAATTGCTTTAATTTAGATGAAATAAAAGATAGAATTACAGACTATTTTCTAGCCTTTGATTATGTTTGTGGAGATTATGCCTATGGGAAATTAAGATTAAAAGGATTTTATGATTCTACCAATAAAAATGCGAAAGCCCGAAATGATATTAAGTATCTAGAGCAGTATATTAAGGACTATTGTGCCTATGGAGCAAAGATCTTTTTGTTGAAAAAAGCAAAATAACCCTTTCTATTTTGTTTTTTTTATGTTAAGATGTTATATATAGAATAGAAAAAGGGAGGATTATCCATGCAAAATAAAGATAAAATGATGATGTCAATCGTACAAGAAGATGGTTCTATCGATGAGGTGGAGGTAGTAATCGCTTTTGAATTTAAAGATACGAAAAGAGAGTATGTAGTATATACTAAAAACGAACGGGACGAAAATGGGAATATTACTGTATATGTTTCAAGAGTAGATAGAAGTGGGGGTACTCCTCAACTTTATGGCGTTGATGATGAACAAGAATGGAGTCGGGTAAAAGACGTATTAAGAGAAATATCCAAAAAAGATTAATAGAGTTTGGAGGGAAATAAAATGAATAACACAATAGATAGAAAGCTAGAGAATGACCGTTATATTATTACCGCTATGAGTGGAACGGTAAGTCAAAAAGAAGAGCCTCATAAACTAAAGCTTCATGAACAATCGCATACTGCTATTATGGACTTGCAAAAGGAGTTTTTGGAATTATCTCTTCGTCAAGCCCAAAACAAACAAGACAATTTGAAAAATGTTTTAGATCTTGGAGATGTTTCATTAACCGCAGAAGAACAACGACAAGCAGAGAAAAATTATGAAGCTGCATCTTCGTATGTTGATTTTTTAACGGAACGTCTTGCAAATTTTAAAAATTATTATGGCAAAGTAGTAAATAGAGGGCGCAAAAAAGATGGTCGGGCAATGAAATCTCCTATTTGGGCTTTAAAAAGAATGATTTTTGGTAGGAAATGGAGAAAACAAGCAGCTCAAGAGTTTGATACGGCTATGAGAGTAAATCAAATGGTAAATAATCAACCTCAGACAGCGAAATATAAATTGGATGATATTAACTCAGAAGCCATTAAAACAGCTGTCAATGAAGCTTTTGCGAAAGATAATACCAAATCGGTTGAAACGGTAAAGCAAGAAGTAAGAAGCAGCTATGAAAACTCAAGTGCAAAACAAGGAACGGGAATTAGTGAAGATGATTTGGATAAATTATTGAATCGTTATACGGCGACTCCAGAGCCAGAAACAAAAGCTTCCATTCCAACCGTTTCTCTAAATCAAACAAACTTTTATATCCCAGAAGATGACAAGTCAGCACGTTTTGTCGCTTCGTCCAATGTAAAAGAGAGTTTAAATCAAGTACAAAATACAAATGGTTTTAGAAGCCCAACAGCAGAAGATCTATCTTCTTTTTCACGGACACCGACACCAGCAACGCCTCAAACACCATCAAAACAAGAAACAAAGCCAAATCTAGGAGTGGTAGAAGACCTTGGAACCTTACCAGACTGGTTGAAAAATTCAGCTCCTATCGAGGAACAAAAAGTAAAGCCAAAAGAAGATAAACCATTGCCAGCACCAGTTACAAAGCAAGTTCCTTCAACGACATATGAAATGCCAGATTTCTTAAAGAAAGCAAGCCAAAAAAATTCTCAAGAAGACAAACCAATCTTTGGCTCTACAAGTCAAGAAAAGGGAAAAAGCAATGAGGATTTATTAGATAGTGCTAGAAAGAAAGTGCTTGGTAAACAAGAAGACACTCCAATTTTCCCACCGAAAACAGCTGATTCTAAGTCAAGTGCTACAAACGATATATTAAAAGGAATTGACAATCAAAAAACTTCGATTTTACAACACATTCAAGATGATATGAATGGAGGAAGCAAACAACCAACAAAAGAAGAAAAAGCAGACAATCAATTTGATCTTGGTCAAGATGATATTTTAAATAAGCTTTCTCAGTTAAAAAATGAGATGATGGCAGAGAAACAATCTTTAGAAGCTGCCCAACAACGTTTGCAAGAGTCACAAAAAAGAGCCGAACAGGAAAAGGTAAATGCGGAAAGAGATAAAGAACAATTAAATGATATTTTACAACAATTAAGTAGTCAAAGACAGGCCATGAATGCACAAAAGAAAGCAGCCGAAGAAGAAGCTAGAAAACAAGATCAAGAATATGAAGCCTTACGGAAAAGTCGTTTGAGAGTATTAGATGCTGCCCGTGAAATTGCTCAAGAAGCAGGCCTTTCTCAAGGTGCCGAAACAAGTGAAAAAGGAAGAACGAGATAATCGTTCTTTTTTAGATGTTGAATTACAGGAAGACAAAGATTTCGTAAAGAAAAAAGGAAAGTCGTGGGGACTATCAAAATTTAAACTAGTAGAAACGAAAAAAACTTTTCCAGTAATGACAGATTCATTCCTAAATAGAATACTTTTGCGTATGTTTTGTTTTAGAAAAACATATAAAATATTGAGGTGAAAGAAATGAAGAATGCCCTTTTTTATTACTATCACCTTTATCCAGAATTCATTATTAAAAAGCAAGGAAAATGTATTTTTAATTTAGAAGATCTTTCTTATCAATTAACGCCAGTGACAAGAGGAGAAGAAGAATTAGAGGAGATCGTGAGCTTAAATGCCTTTTTAAGCGAAGAAAAATATCCGAAGATTGTCCTCAATATTTTTGGGCAGCCTCTAAGTTTCATAGAAAATCATAACTATATTTTAATTTCTTCTCCTATTTCCTGGCATTCCAAGATCGAACACTGGCAAATAGATTATCTTTTTATCGATCAAAACCGGTTTCCTCTTTTAAATCATTCAAACTGGTATTATCTATGGATAAGAAAAATTGATTATTTTGAATATCAAAAAGACTATATTAAAAATAAATACCCTCTTCTTTATAATAGCTTAGACTATTATATTGGGTTAGCTGAAAATGCGATTAGTTATATAAATGCCAAAGAGAGGAAAAGCACACCTTTGACGAATCAAGTTGTGCTAGCGCATCGTAGAATAAAGCCCAAAATGAGTCAAGAAGAGTATAATGATCCCTTCAATCTTATTTTGGACTATAAAGAACGAGATCAAGCGGAATATCTAAAATCTTTTTATTTTTCAAATGAATTAACAAGGGAAAGATTAGATGCTATTTTAGAGGAATTTGATAGAGTAGGGGTGGATTTTGAGCGTTTGTTAGCACGTCTTCTATTTCCAAGCTATTATTTTGATTGTTATGAAAGGATTGTAAATGATATTGAACCTGAGACAAGTATTCTATCTTATACGACCAGAACCGCAGATTATGAGGCGTTTTTAAGGGAAATTTGGCATAAAATAAAAAAGAAAAGAAATATTCCTTTCCTTGATTGGTTAAATAAAATTTAAAGAGGATCTGCTAGGTTCTGCACTTCTTTTACTTCCGGTATTTCATTTATTAGCATTTGTTCAATTCCATCTTTTAGAGTAACATCGGAAAAACCACAATTTGCACACGCTCCGGTTAAACGAACATAAACAATACCATCTTCAAATTTTACATATTCTAAATTTCCTCCATCGCTTATTAAAAAGGGACGAAGTTCATCAATAATTCCTAATATTTTTGCTTCTGTTTCCATTTTATCACCATTTCAAGTATAGAATAGAAGAGAAAAAAAGGCAAGCACAAATAAAAACGGCTTTTCCAAGTCGTTTTTTCTTATAACCTCATAAGTAATGTTTTGAGTTTAATATCTTACTGGTGGCTCCAGCGGGAATCGAACCAGCGACACAGGGATTTTCAGTCCCTTGCTCTACCGACTGAGCTATGAAGCCAAAATAAATGGCGGTTCCGACGGGGCTCGAACCCGCGATCTTCTGCGTGACAGGCAGACGTGTTAACCAGCTGCACCACGGAACCATGGTTGCGGGAGGAGGACTCGAACCTCCGACCTCTGGGTTATGAGCCCAACGAGCTACCAACTGCTCTATCCCGCGATAACAAAATTATTAAATGGCGGAGGAAAAGGGATTCGAACCCCTGCGCCGCTTGCACGACCTCCCGGTTTTCAAGACCGGTCCCTTCAACCAGACTTGGGTATTCCTCCAAAATAGATGGTGCCTAAGGTCGGACTTGAACCGACACGAGGGGTGAACCTCCCAGGATTTTAAGTCCTGTGCGTCTACCAATTTCGCCACTCAGGCACATATAAATGGTGACCCGCATGAGATTCGAACTCATGACCCTTTGATTAAAAGTCAAATGCTCTACCGACTGAGCTAGCGGATCAATACAAGATGGCTGCCTCGGTTAGATTCGAACTAACGCATGTCAGAGTCAAAGTCTGATGCCTTACCACTTGGCTACGAGGCAATTTAAAGTGGTGGAGAGAGATGGATTCGAACCATCGAAACCAAAGGTAACAGATTTACAGTCTGTCGCGTTTAGCCACTTCGCTACCTCTCCAACATAATAAAATGGTGCCGAAACCAGGAATCGAACCCGGAACCTACTGATTACAAATCAGTTGCTCTACCAATTGAGCTATTTCGGCAACAATCATGGTGGGCGATTACGGACTCGAACCGCAGACCCTCTGCTTGTAAGGCAGATGCTCTAACCAACTGAGCTAATCGCCCAAAACAATACTTGACGAAATTAAATATATCAGTTAATTTCTTTCTTGTCAATAAAATTTCGGATTTTTCTTTAATTTTGTTTCTTTTTTTGCTCTTCTTCTTTCTCTTGTACCCAAATTTCTAGATTTAAAGCCAAATTTTTAAATCCCGAAGGAGTTTCCGTAATCTTACTACCATGTTTCTTCATTACTCGATAATCCAAGTCTTTAATACTCAATTGATAGTGATTCTCATCCACTTGATCTAAAACTTCTGCACGGATGACTTCTCCTATTGTAACATAATCATTGATATTTTTCACGAACTTTTTAGAAATTTCTGAAATATGAATCAAGCCACTAGAAGAATTTTGCAGTTGCACAAAAATTCCATAATCTTGAATTCCTGTAACAATTCCCGTAACAACCATTCCCTTTTGAAATTTATGTTTCATAACGCGTTCCTTCTTTTCTTTTGTATTATAACAAATATCTTTTTTTGAGGCAAGGAAAAAAGACTTACAGATGAAGTCTTCGTTTCAATTCTGTTTTCATGTTTTTTCCTTCAAAAATAGAAAGAAATAAAAGAAAGAAGAAACTAATCACTAAACAGATAAAAGAGGGGATAACAACCGAAACCAATCCACTTAACATCAATACAAGGGGAATAAGGCCATAAAGAATCGTTAAGAGAAAATAGCCTAGAAAATCTTCTATCAGGAGTCTCCCCGCAAAACTCATAATTGCCATCGTAATCACTGAAATCGATAACACAATTGGTAAAACAAAAGTAATACTCCATTTATGCCAACCGGTTAATGCATCAAATAAAACCAAAAAGAAAACGGTAATAGTATCAAGATTAATGATGACACGACAAGGATTCTCTCGCTTTTTAATCGTAATATATAAAAAACCAATTAAATAAAGAAAAGATAAGAAAACATAAAGACTAAAAAAGACTTTTGTTTTAAATACTAAATTAATAAATAAGCAAACACCGCTAGCAAACAAACCTAAAATAGTAATAATTTTAAAAATAAGATTATGATTCCTAATATCAGGAGCAATATAAGGAAAAACAGGCTCCATTTCTCCTGTAACAGGATTTTGACAAAGAGGACACTTCATCTCTGTTGATTGCACTTCAACGTTACATTGAATACATTTCGCCATTGTTTGATCACCTCACAAATTACTAACTTCATTACTGCGAATTTCTATTTTTAAAGAGTATTCCGTAAGTACTCGAAAAAAATGTTTTTGAATATTACTATTGACAAAACGACTTGTAAAACTAATAACAAACTGATCTTCAAAAGAACAACAACAAATGATCATCTTATTGGTACTGTTAAAAGCATCAAACAAACGAATATAAGGGATCATTTCTTTTGGCATTGTAATAATACCTAAATTAGAGAAAGAAGTAGAAGTCTCTAAGTCAGTAAGATAAGCGCCAAACTTAAGGCCTAAATCTTTTAAAAAAAGAGGAGCGGAACGAACCAAAAGATTCTTTTCCAAAGAAGACATTTGATTCATCCGAATACTTAATCTATCGGTCGTTAATTCTTCCTTTAAGGTTTTATCTACCAAGGAGAGAATATCTTCAAAGGTATCTTCTTTTCGATAAGAATAAGCTACTGTTATGATTCCAAAAAAGTTTTTGGTACTAGTAGAAGCAAAATGAGTCCTTAAATTAACTGGAATATGAATGGTAAAAGGCCTTTTTCGATCCTTTGGTGAAGAAACTGCTATCATAGATTGTAAATAAACGGTTAGTAAGAAGGTAGTAATCGTAGTATGATAACGTTTCACTATCTTTTTTAATTCAGAAACCGACAGAACCCCTTCAATTACTTTTAGTCGCTCAAACGAAAAAGTAGCCCCTTTCATTTTCCAAGCTCTAACTAATTTTTTCTTGGTAATTTGTGGTTTTTCATAATACCGATCAAAACTATCTGCTACCATTTCCATTAAAGTAGTATCATAATCCACTAAAACATTTTCTAATTCTTTATGTGCGAAAGACAAATATTTTCCTACTAAGACTTTAAAAAACTGTAATGCTCCCATTCCATCCGAAAGCGCATGATAAACTTCCATATTAATTCTTTTTTTATAGTAAGTAATGCGAAAAAGAAGCGTCTTTTTATTTCGATCATACAATCGGCTGCAAATGGGTAAATCTTCTTCTTTTACGATCGGAACTAAATTACTTTGTTCTAAGTAATACCAGAAAATTCCCCGTTTTAATGTGGAACTAAAATAAGGGAATAGCTTTAAAGTCTCTTCCGCCGCTTTTTGTAAGAGATTGGAAATTACCATTTCTTTTAATTCACAAGCAAAACGAAAAACTTTAGGATCGGATTGAGAAGTAGTGGGGGGGAATATTTTAGCAACATTATCTAGTTTAGACCAATGAGGTGCTTTATTTTTAAACATAATTATAATTCACTTCCTATTGATAAATAAATTGATTTTTTCTAAAACGAGTTGAATATTCTTTCTAGAAGAGTTTCGAAGAAGAAAACCATGAAGCTCTTCTGGCACTTCAAAATAATCCACTTCATTTCCATATTTCTTCATTTTCTTAGTATAATTTTTTCCATCATCACGCAAAGGGTCATATTGAGCTGTAACAATGAGAGTCCTAGGTTGATTGGAAAGGTCAGCACGAAGAGGAGCCGTATAATCTTGATCCCAGTCTTCTTCCTTTGAAAGATAAAGATGAAGATAATCATCCACTTGTTTACCTGTTAAAAGGTAGTCATTTCCGTTTGTAAAAAAAGAAGGAAAAAGAAGAGCATTATCATGTCTTGTTTCTAATAAAGGATATAATAAAACTTGTTGATATACCGAAAAAGCCTTTTGATCGCGTGCCATTAAGGAAATAACAGCCGTAAAATTTCCTCCGGCAGAATCTCCCATCAAAGTGATATCTTCTTCTTTTTTTCCTTGTTTTTTTAAATAAGTATAAAGATATTCCGTTACTTCATAACAATCTTGTAATCCATTAGGAAAAGGAAATTCAGGGGCAAGTCGATAATCCGTAACAATGACAAGTTGATCTAAAGCATCTGCTAACGCTTGACAAAAACCATTGTAACTACTAATACTTCCAGAAACAAAACCACCTCCATGATAAAAAAGAATAACCTTCTCTTGTTTCCTGGTTTTAGGCGTAAAAAGATAAATAGGAATTTCTCTATCTTTAATAGTAATTAATTGCTTCTTTCCCGTCTGCTTTTGAAAAGGATGCGCATAGACAATCTCCATCACTTTTCGATACAATTTATAATTTTTCTTAATATCAAAATTTAAATGAGAAATAAATTTAATCAGTGGTTTCTTTTTCATTTGCTAAACTCCTAACCAATATTTATATTGAAATGGTTTTTTTTCTTGTTTCTTTTTAAGACACTCCATTATTAGTATATACGGAAACAAAAAAAAGCAAACGTTTATCGTTCGCAGCTTGCTCCTATTTGTTCATAGAGATTCTCAATATCATCAATGGCCACTTTTCCATCTTTAATCAAAGTAGCATTTGAAGAATCAATATCAATCAACTTATCGGTATCAATATGTTCATAATCAATATCAACTCTAGAAGTTAATCGCTTTCCACTGATGACAACTTCATAATCATAATATCGAACATTTTTGTATGGCTCATAGATTTTTTCCACTTGATCTTGATAAGCCTCTAATAAATCCGTATCATCAGATTCAACTTCTTCCACACTTTTTACTCGGGTAACATAATCATCAACATAATAGACCGTATAAGTTAAATCCAATTTCACATTATTTTGACTTGAAGTTTGACTCGAAGAATTATGACAGATCATTACTTGTTCCTTACTTTCTTCGTTAGAAGAATCATTTCCACTATTTCCTTTGGTAGAAGATTCAGCCCCGCTATTTCCCTCGGTCAAGTTTTTATTGGAATCCGTTCCACACCCCGTTAAAAGAAGTAAACAACAACCCAATACAACCAAAAATAAATATTTTCTTTTCATAAATTTCCTCCTAAAAACACTTTATCATTTTTCTTTTTCTTTGGCTACACCTTTCGACAAATTTACCAGTCCTTTTTTGCTATATTGTCTATGGTGAAAATAAAATGCATAATAAATTTCTATTATCTGTTCTTTGCGCTGTCTTACTAGGGGGTCTTTTAGGACACTTTCTTTTTCTAGAGTATCAAGAAGAAACCATGGAAGTAATGCAAGAAAAAAACAAGATCTACTTTATTCAAGAAGGTGTCTATGATAACGAAGAAGAAGCCAAAAAAGCAACAGCAGAACTAGACACTAAAATTATAGTCAAAGAAGATGCAAAATATTACGTTTATTTAGCAATGACCCAAAGTGAAAAAAACTTAGAAAAACTAAAGAAATTCTATCAAAACCAAGGAATTAATATAACCATCAAAGAAATGGAAATCACAGATGAATCGTTTATAAACACCTTAATTCAAATGGATGGTCTCTTAGAAGATACTACCAAGGAAGAACAAATTGATCCTATTAATAAAGTTGTTTTAGCGAATTATCAAGAACTTATCTTAGAACAGTAAAAATTTTGAAAAAGGAAAAAGAAGAGAATATAATAAAATAGAAAGAAACAAACCAAAGTTTCTTTTTCTATGGAGAAAGAAGGGTAAGACATGAAAGTAAAAGAAATTCCAAAAAGTGAACGTCCAAGAGAAAAATTAATAACGAAAGAAGCGAAAGAATTATCTACAAGTGAATTGTTAGCCATTTTAATTTCTTCTGGTACCAAAGAAAAAAGTGTGATTGAACTTTCCTTTGAATTATTAAATAAAGTGGGAAAAATTTCAAATTTAGAATATGTTACCTTAGAAGAATTAAAGAAAATAAAAGGAATTGGAGAAGCGAAAGCAGCCAATATTTTAGCAGCGATTGAGCTTGGGAAAAGAATATTCCTATATAAAGAAGATAAAATAAAATTAGATACGCCCGAAAAGATCTTTTTGTATAGTCGTTATTTATTTCATGGGAAAAAGCAAGAGCATTTTTATTGTTTTTATGTAGATGCCAAAAAGAATTTGATTCATAGTAAACTTTTATTTAAAGGTACCATGAATCGAAGCGCTGTCCATCCAAGAGAAATATTAAAAGAAGCCTATAAAATGTCTGCTTCAGCCATTATTTGTGTCCATAATCATCCTTCCGGTAATGTCTTACCAAGTCAAAAAGATATTGAATTTACCAAGGACTTAGTAGAAATTGGTCGCTTTCAAGGAATCCCTGTTTTAGATCATTTGATTGTAAGTGAGCATAAATATTATAGTTTTGGAAAAAATAACAGTAAGGAGAATTGAAAAAAAAGAAAAGAATCGGTATACTAAAAAAGGAAGGAGAGATTAGATGTATAAAAAGGAGAAAAAAAGAAAAAAAATATGGATTATTTTAATCGTTGTCATCGGCTGTTTCTTTTTACTTTTTTATTCCCTTACATCTAGTCGGGGACAAGGTCCGGTGGAAAGTTTTCTTAAAGATGCTGCTGTCTTAATTCAAAAAGTTGTGATGTTTCCCTTTACCGCTTTAAATGCCGAAAAAGGAGAAGATGCTACCGAAAGTTATACGATTCAAAAGAATATTAATGTACACTTAGAAGAAGAGATTGAACAATTGAGAAAAGCTTTGGATTTAAATCAGACTCTAACTGGTTATGAAACCGTAAATGCTACCGTAATATCAAGAAATAAAAGTTATTGGTATCAAACGTTGACAATTGATAAGGGAAAAAAAGAAGGATTGAAAGAAAATATGGTGGCCATTACGAAAGATGGTTTAATTGGAAAATTACAAAATGTTACAAACTATTCTAGTGAAATTAAATTAATCACTTCCAATGATATTAACAATAAAGTTTCTGTTTCTATCGCTACAACGGAAGGAGAAACCGATGCGATCTTAAGTGGTTATGATGAAGAAAAAGGATTAGTAATGGTAAGCGGAGTAGATAATCAAGCCCCCATAAAAATAGGGGATAGTGTTACTACGAGTGGCTTAGGAGGTATGTTTCCAAGAGGAATTTATATTGGAACAGTAGAAGAAATTACAAACGATAAATATGGTTTAAGTAAAACCCTTGGCATTAAAACCAATCAAAACTTTAATAATATTCACTATGTGACCATTTTAAAAGAAGAAAGGAATGACTCTTAATGGCTTATGTTATTTTAATAATATCCTTTCTCCTTGATGGTATTTTAACCAATTATCTTCCCTTTATGGTAAATGATTTGTCTTATTTTACCCCTTTACTAACCATTGTAGCGATCAGTATTATTTACCCCTTTTTCCAAAAAGAAGAAAAGAAATATTTTATTACCATTTTAATTACAGGTTTTTTATATGATTTATTTTATACCAATCTGTTATTTACAAATATGATTTTCTTTGGTATCCTAGGTTTATTCACTTCCTTTTTTTATAAAAAAATATCTTTTAACCCTATTACTTATCTCATCTTTTTATTTTTAGATATCTGTTTCTATTTACTTTTATATGACTTTTGTCTCTTCCTATTTAATATTGTCCCCCTAAGTATAGGGAATATTACTTATCAAATTACTCATAGTTGTATTCTAAATTTAATCTATGGAGAAGTTCTCTATCTTCTCTGTAAATATTTTCCTCACAAAAGACGTCTAAATTAGTCTTTTTCTTTTTTTACTAACTTTTTTCTTTTTCGCATAAATATTATTAGGTGAAAAGAAATGGTCGAATCGAAATTTTATAATCAAAAAAAGAAAGAACAAAAAGAACAAACATCGAATCTACCAACTTTTTTAAAAAAATTACTCAATCAAATATTAATTACCGCCATTTTAACGATGATTGTACTTATTAGTTTTAAATGGGATCATAACTTAAAACAGGAATTTTATAAATACGTATATGACACTTCTTTTCCTTTCGCTTCGTTTAAAGAGTGGTATCAAAAACTTTTTGGAAAAGATATTTTAAGCGGGAGCCTGAAAGAAGAGATAGAAGTGTTTGAAGAAAAATTATCCTATAGTAAGGAAAGCCTTTATCATGAGGGAGTAGCTTTAACGGTAAAAGATCATTATATGGTACCAAACTTAAACAGTGGAATCGTAGTTTTTATTGGAGAAAAAGAAGATTATGGCAATACAATTATTGTTCAGCAGATGAATGGTATTGATGCTTGGTATGGAAATATCGATACGACAAGTATCAAATTATATGACTATGTAGAAAAAGGCATCATGCTAGGAGAGACCAAAGATACGACCCTTTATTTAGCTTTTCAAAAAGATGGAAATTTCGTTGATTATAAAGAATATCTTAACTAAAATAAAAATTCATCCCAGTACTTATCTCTTTTTTCTCCTCGCTATTTTAACAGGAAATTTCATGAGCCTTTTTCTTTGTAGTATCTTATTATTGGGACATGAATGTGGGCACTTCTTGACCGCTTATTTCTTAAAATGGGAAACCACCAATATTACTTTTTATCCTTTTGGAGGTGTGGCCAAATTTCAAAATGATATCAATACTCCCTTAAAAGAAGAAATTTTGGTATTAGGGATAGGACCAGTTGCGCAAATGATACTATATTTCTTTTTGAAAGCATTTCCTTTTAGTAATCTTCATCTTTCGTTGTTAACCACCATTCACTATAATATACTATGCTTTAACTTATTACCCCTTTATCCTCTTGATGGTGGAAGAATTCTTCAGTGTTTATCCTGCTATTTTTTTCCATACAAAAAAAGCTTTCAAATTATCTATTCTCTTTCCGCTTTCTTTTTACTGTTCTTTCTTTTTCTTTTCTTTCAAACCAATTACTTGAACTTTCTTCTTTTCTTTCTTTTCCTTTCCCTCAAACTTTATCAAGAAAAGAAAAAAATACACTACTACATCGAGCGCTTTTTTCTAGAACGCTATTTAAAAAATTATTCTTTTAAAAGAAGTAAAGTCATAAAGAAAGAAGAAGACTTTATGCGTGATTGTAAACACTTAATTAAAGTAGGGAATCACTATTTAAAGGAAAAAGATTATTTAAAAGAAAAATACGAAAGCGAGATATAAGCCTTCGTATTTTTAAACACAAAAAAACCCTTAAAAAGGGCTAATTTCATAATGGTGGAGAATAGGGGGATCGAACCCCTGACCTTCACGGTGCAAACGTGACGCTCTCCCAGCTGAGCTAATTCCCCGCTTCAATTGGAACATTTAAAGTATACCATAGTAAAAAAATGCTTGTCAACCTTTATTTGCAAAAAAAACTATGTTACAATGAAAATAGATGGAGAGTGAACGATATGAAAGTTTTATTATATGCAGAAGGGTTAAAAGTAATAGGAGTAAGTGGGTTAGGCAAAGCTATACAACATCAAATGAAGGCTTTAGAGTTAGAGAAGATTCCCTATACTACCGATCCCAAAGATACATATGATATCGCCCATATTAATACTTATTTTTTTAAATCCTATTTTCTTGCTAGAAAATTAAAAAAGAAAGGAATAAAAATCGTCTATCATGCTCATTCAACCGAAGAAGATTATCGGGATGGTTTTATTTTTGGCCATTTAACTAGTAAGATATTTAAGTGGTGGATTGTGAAATGTTATCGCTATGGAGATATTATTGTAACCCCTACAGAATACTCTAAGAATATCTTAGAACATTATAAAGGATTAGAAGACAAAAAGATCGTCGCCATATCCAATGGTTTGGAATTAGATTTCTTTAAACCAGATAAATCTTATAGAGAATCTTTTCGGAAAAGATATGGTTATGAGAAAGATGATAAAGTAATTGTTGGGATAGGAATATATAGTAGAAGAAAAGGAATTGTTGACTTTGTCGAGCTTGTCAAACGGTTAAAAGATTATAAATTTATTTGGTTTGGTTCCAGTCCCATCGCAGCGGCGACTAATGATGTAAAAAAAGCTTTGAAAGAAGCGAAAGAATTACCAAATATCCAGTTTCCAGGCCATGTACCTCAAGAGAGAATAAGAGAAGCTTTAGGGGGGGGTGACTTATATGTATTTCCGACCCTAGAAGAAACTGAAGGAATTCCGATTATTGAAGCTTGCTCGATGGAAACGGATTCTATTGTAAGAGATATTCCTATTTTTGAAAATTGGTTAGAAGATAATGTCGATGTTTACAAAGCCAAAGATATCGATGAATTTGAAGTCAAGATCAAAGATTACTTTGCGGGAAAATTACCTCCTCTTAAGAATGAAGCAAAAAGAAAGATAGCTCAAGAAAAAGATGTTAAAACAGTTGGAAAACAATTAAAAGAAGTTTATGAAGAAGTGTTAGGAGAAAAGAAAGAATGAAAGAAGAACAAGAGAAAACGGAACAAACACAATCCTCTATGGACTTTTTTGCTATGTATAATCTAGAACAAAATCCAAAACCATCCCAACCCGTAGAATCAATTTCAAATTCTCTAAAACCAAAACAAAAAGTAAATACGAATACACAAGAAAAAAGGGAAGAACAAAAAGAACTAACCGAAGAAGAAAGAAAAAAACAAAAAGAGCTCGATCAAGTATTAGGCATTGGTCCTAACTATGTACCACCGACACCCGAAATAAAAGAAGAGGAGCTTCTTTCAAAATTTATTGGTAAAAACTATGAAAAAATAACAAATAAAAAATTTTCTTTTGCTGCTTTCTTCTTTGGAGGCTTTTACCTTCTTTACCGTAAGATGTATTTCCTTGGCTTTTTGCTTTTACTATTCTTTCTTATTTTAATGCCACTTTATCCAATCCTTACTGTCATTCTCTTTTTCTTTCTCCATCTTTGTTTCGGCTTCTTTGTCAAAAAAATGTATTTAACTTTTGCCAAAAAGAAAATATACAACCTAAAAAAAGACTCAAAAGAACAGATGGAAAAAGAATGTATAAAACAAGGAGGAACCAATCTAGGAGCGGTATTCTTAGGTCTTATTTTTCAACTATTAATAGGTTTTATCCTATGTTATTTTCTTACGATGTTAGGCATTCGTTCTATTTCCATACCCTTTTTGGATCGACTTCCCTTTTTCCCTGATTTCTTTCCTAAGAAATAATAGTAAGTTATCAAAATATAAAAGAAAAAGTCATGAACCCATGGCTTTTTAAATTCGAATTTTTCGATTATCTTCACTACTGATGTTAAGAACAATACCCACTAAAATCATATAAGAAAGAAGACTTGATCCCCCATAACTAATAAAAGGAAGAGTAATTCCGGTAATAGGGAATAGTCCTATGGTCATGCCAATATTTTGAACTTGTTGAAAAACAAGCATGCCAATAATTCCTGCTAACGTAAACTTATCAATAGGATTAATCTTTTTCGAAGCCAAATAGATAAGTTTGCCATCAAAGAAGACAATTAAAAGTAATAGTACAATAGCTCCTAATAATCCAAAATTAGAAGCAAATACGGCAAAGATAAAATCAGTTCCTGACTCTGGAAAGTAAATAGGCGTTTGATTGTATCCATAGCCAAAAACGCCAGCCGATCCAATCGAAGCCAAAGCATTTTCTAGTTGTAAACCACTTCCACTTTGCCAAGAAAAAATACGATCAAAGCGATAATAAAGATCGGTTCCAAAAATTTTAACAAATAACTCTTCTTGAAAGAAATAGGTTCCTAGGACAAATCCTAAAACAAGTAGGATAAGAAGCAAGAAAATAAAAAACCAACGTAACCGAATACCGGAGGTAAATATTATAACAAAATAAATAACAAAATAAATAATTACCGCTCCCGTATCTGGTTCTAAAAAGGTTAGAATACTAGGAACTAAAACCACTAAGAAAGAGCGCAACAAGAAAAGGAATTCCTCTTTTATGGAAGGATTTTGATGATTTTCACGGAACTTATAAATCATTACCGCTAGCACTAAGATAAGACTAACCTTCATAAACTCACTAGGTTGAAAACTACCAATCCCCGGCAGAACAAACCAACACTTACTGTTATTGATAGCAGGAGCAAACAAAAGTAAAAATAATAGTAATAAATTACATAAAAGATAAAAAAACCAAGCATTTCGATATAAATAGTCATTTTTAAATTTGAATAAGACAAAGATAATGACGCCTCCAATAACATACCAAATCGCTTGTTTTAAGGCAAGATTACCCACAGTAGGGGAAAGATAAGTAAGGGCACTAGAAATAGTAATAATACTAATAATAGCAAAACAAATAACAGGTAATAAAATTCCCCAATCAATCTTTCTTTTTTTATGCAACATAATGAATCACCTCGAAGTCATTCTTATTATACCAAAAATTAGCAATATTTATGAACAAAAACATAAAATATAACAGGAGGAATGTCTATGGCTAAAAATTTACCACCAATTTTTCGCGTTGGAAGTGAAAATGTAGGAAAGGATCATAATAAAAAATACTCTTATGTTACGAAAGAAATAGAAAAAGAAGGAGAAAAAGGAGAAAAAGGAATAGAAAAAGAAGAGAGTATCGAGAAAAAATTAGATAAAATTTTTCATAACCGTCGTTATGCCTTTAATATTCCCGTTTCCATCTCTTTTGCTGGAAAAAAGATAACTACTTACTTAGCAACAAGGACGAAGGATACCTTAATTACGTTAGACAATGAAAGCATTCCGATTTCTACAATCACAAATCTAACAATAGAAAACCCCATCGACTAGATGAGGTCTTTTTTAAACTCCACTTACAAAAGTATCCGCTAAGCACTTAATCGCTGAAACACAATTCAAGTTGATCGTAAAGAAATTGCCGGTATTGATCCAAGGCTCTTCACTTGCAGTAGAACTAGTATTTGCCGCTAAAATACGACAAGTACAACAATTCCCATCTAAATTTTCAACTCGAAAAGTACTTGATGTTCCCGTTGTCGCTCCTAAAGTATAAGAAAATGTCCATAATTCTCCTGTACAACAATTATAGAGATTGATAGGTCTTGTATTATAGCAAATAAAATTAGGACTAGGACCTAAAAAAGGTTTATCACATCCAAAATCATCACAGACAGAATCTTTCTTCTCTTGTAGACACAAAATAGTATCTAAAATATCGGTTAAGCAGTTACCCCTAGATTTTTCTTCATCATTACAACACATAACTTTCATCCTCCCTTTTATGATAAAGAATCAATGATAATATCCGCTAAGCAGCGAAGGACACAAATACAATTTAAATTAATCGTAATAAATTGATTGGTCGCTAAATAGGCCCTCGTTGGATCGCTTGTATCAGGATTCACTTCTAAAATTCTTACTTTTACACAACACCCATTCACATTTTCAACTCGAAAAACACTAGAAGTTCTAGTCTCACTTCCTACTTGATAAGTTGCTGTAAAAAGATTTCCATTGCAAGTATAAAAACTGACAGGTCTTGTATTAAAACAAAGAATGGTAGGGCTTCCCCCTAAAAACGGTCTCGTGCAAGATTCATCATTACAAGGCTCTCCACTAGCATTTTTTTGTAAGATATCAATGACCTTTAGCATTTTTGAAAAACAACAATTTTCATTTGAACTCATTTAATCCACCTCTTTATCTATTATCTAATATAAGGTATTCGTCATAATTAAATTGGTGTAGTCAATTACCTATACCCTAGTTTATGCAATAAGTTCGACAAAATTTCTTATAGAATAATAAATGTTGATTTTTAGAAAAAAATTAAAAAAGTAGGAATTTTAAAAATTGGGAAAGAAAAGGTAGGGGAATATTAAAAATTGCTCTAGGGGAAAATAAAATATTCCTCTTCTTTTTGCCTCAATTTAAAAAATTGGTCATTTGTATTCCTTTTCTCTTTCTGTTATCTTGATGGTGAAAGGAGATAAACAAATGACTAAGTTCTATTCATTACTTTATGACAGTACCTTCAAATATTTTCTAAAAGAAA